>JAKAOE010000161.1 GCA_021823305.1 Acidobacteriota bacterium | reverse complement strand
TGACCCTGAAGGTCGACCTTCGCCCTCAGCCCGACGACAAGCCGGCACCACCGGCCTGAGAGCGGGCCCTTCGAGCGTCCCGGGGGGCTGCTACGGGGCGGTGGGCCTCGTCAGTGACCGGGGGCGCGGGCCGGGCGGTCCTCCAGGACCAGTCGCCCCCGGCCGTCGAAAGCCAGCGAGGCCTGCCCATCGGTCAGCCCCGCCGATCCCGCCGTCAAGGCCATCAACCTCGCCCCCAAGCGCCCACTGCTCGAGGCGGCCCGCGCCCACCTCGCCTACTTCGAGCGCCTGCCCTGGAACGACCGCGCCTGCGTGGACTTCGGCAACGTGCGCGGCGTGCAGTTCCTCGAGCCGCTGTTCGAGTTCTCCGGCGCCTGCGCCGGCTGCGGCGAAACCCCGTATCTGAAGCTGCTCTCCCAGCTCTTCGGCGACCGCATGCTGGTCGCCAACGCCACCGGCTGCTCGTCCATCTACGGCGGCAACCTGCCGGTCACGCCCTGGAGCACGAACCACGAGGGCCGCGGGCCGGCCTGGTCGAACTCGCTGTTCGAGGACAACGCCGAGTTCGGCCTCGGCCTGCGCCTCGCCGCCGACAAGCACCGCGCCCTGGCCGCCTCCTTGCTCCGCGCGCTCGCACCCGAGCTCGGCGCCGCGCTGGTTGAATCCGTCCTCGCCGCGCCCCAGATCCAGGAGTCGCAGGTTCGCGCCCAGCGCGCCCGCGTCGCCGAGGCGCGCGCCCGGCTGCTGCCGCTGGCCGAACATCGCGCCGAGGCCCGCGACCTGCTCTCCGTGCTCGATCACCTCGTCCGCCGCAGCGTCTGGATCGTCGGCGGCGACGGCTGGGCCTACGACATCGGCTTCGGCGGCCTCGATCACGTCCTCGCCGCCGGCCGCGACATCAACGTCCTGGTGCTCGACACCGAGGTCTATTCCAATACCGGCGGCCAGGCGTCCAAGGCCACTCCGCTCGGCGCCACCGCCAAGTTCGCCGCCGCCGGCAAGCGCATCGCCCGCAAGGACCTCGCGCTCCAGGCCATCGCCTACGGCAACGTCTACGTCGCCCAGGTGGCCATGGGCGCCAACCCGCAGCAGACGCTGCAGGCCTTCCGCGAGGCCGAGGCCTACGAAGGCACCTCGCTCATCCTCGCCTACAGCCACTGCATCGAGCACGGCTTCGACCTGCGCTACGGCATGAAGCAGCAGGACCTCGCCGTCGCCAGCGGCTACTGGCCGCTGTTCCGCTACGTGCCGGCGATGCGCCGCATCGGCGAAAGCCCCTTCCGCCTCGACTCGCCCCGGCCCACCATCCCCTTCAAGGCTTACGCCTACAACGAGCTCCGCTACCGCCGCCTCACCGCCTCCGACCCCGCCGCCGCCGAGGAGCTCCTGGTCCAGGCGCAAGCCGCCGTCACCGACAAGTACCGCACCTACGAGGATTTCTCCCAACTCCGCGACGGTCCCACCCCCGCCGCCGTCACCGCCGCCGCCAAGTCCTGGGGCCTCCCCGGCGAAGTCCCGCTCGTTCCCGCCACCCCCGCGCGCTGACCGGTCACGTTGACACCGCCGCCAGCGTGACATAGATTCTCTATGTCATGTGCCCCGGCGAGGCGGCATCGTGAGTTGGCTCGGCGAGCAGGCGCGTCGCCTCTGGACGCTCCTCCATTGGCGCAGCCACCGCCGCGAACTCGACGAGGAAATGCGGCTGCACCGCGACCTGCGGGCCCGCGCGGAAGGCGCCGCGGCCGCGGTGCGCCGCTTCGGCAACGATCTGCAACTGCGCGAGCGCAACCTCGACGTCTGGAGCTGGGCCTGGCTCGAGTCGCTGGCGCAGGATGCGCGCCACGCGCTGCGGCGCCTGGCCCGCACGCCGGTGGCGACCGGTTTGGTGCTCCTCTCGCTCATGCTGGGCATCGGCGCAAGTACCTCCCTCTTCACGCTGACCGATGCCACGCTTTTTCGCCCGTTGCCAGTGCGGCGCCCGCAGCAATTGGTCGAGTTGACCAATCAATTTGAGGGCCGGACGCGGCCATATTTCAGCAACCCGCTCTGGGAGCGATTCCGCGATCGCCAGCGAGCGTTGGCCGGCGCATTAGCGTACCGCGACACCGACTTTGAGCTCGGTTCGGGCGCGCAGCGCCAGCGGGTCTACGGCATCTACGCCAGCGGAACGTTCTTCCCTACACTCGGCATACAGGCTGAGCGCGGCCGCCTCTTCGGGCCAAAGGACGACGGCCGTGCCTGCGTGCCCGTAGCGGATATCAGCGACGGGCTCTGGCGCAGCCACTTTGGCGGCGCCGCCTCAGCGCTCGGCAGCACGCTGGAGGTCAGGGGCCACAAGGTCGAGGTGATCGGCGTCATGCCCGCCGGCTTCCTCGGCGTCGAAGCCGGCAGACGCCTACAGATTGCTCTGCCGATCTGCGAGCTGGCGCAAATCAGTCCTTACCCCGGGCTCCTGCAGGATCGCAGCGGCGGGCTGTTGCGGATGTTGGGCCGGCTTTGGCCGGGCGAGAGCGCACGTGTTGCGCAAACGCGCATCGCTGCCCTGATGCCCGCGCTTGCGCCGGTTTTACCGAGCGACGAAGCCGGCGCGAAAGGTCATAGGCTGAGCATTCTGGTTCGACCCGCGCCGCAAGGCGCCGGGAGCTGGGTGCAGGCTCTTTACGGTTCCGCGCTCTTGCTGCTGGTCGCGCTCTCCGGAGCGGTATTGCTGGTGGCCTGCACCAACCTCGCCGGGCTGATGCTCGCCCGCGCGGCCGCGCAGCGGGACGAAATCGCGGTTCGCCTGGCGCTGGGCGCCACCCGCTTCCGGCTGATTCGGCAACAAATGATGGAGAGCCTGCTGCTCGCCGCCGGCGGCATGGCGCTCGGCGCCATCTTCGCCGTTTGGGCGTGCCCCGCGCTTGAGCGCCTCGCCTCCCTCCCGGGCGGCGCGGTTGTGCTCGCGCTCTCGCCCGATGCGCACCAGCTCGAGTTTGCCCTGTGTGCCACGCTCGCGACGGCGCTGCTGGTTGGCCTCGGTCCGGCGCTGCGGGCAACGCGCGCCGCGACCGCCGCCTTGCCAAGACCGGTGACCGGCAGCACGCCCTTGGCCGGTCGCTGGACGGTGAGCCTGCAAGTGGCCGTGACGTTCGTGCTGCTCGCCGGCGGGGTGTTGTTTGCGCGCAATTTCGAAAACCTGGTCGGCCCCAGGAAGGGATTTTCGGCGCGAAACATCCTCCTGGCCACCGTCATCGAGCCGCGCGGCCACCCGGCGCCGCCGGGCACGCTGGCCGCGTTGCGCGCACTGCCGGGAGTCCAGTCGGCGAGCGCCTCGAGCCTGATTCCCGTCCAGGGATCGTCCTTATTCTTCGAGGTTCAGTCCCCGGCCGAACCAAGCCGCGCGCCAAGGCTCCTGCAAGTGCGAGGGAATGTCGTGGCGTCGGAATTCTTCCGCGTGACCGGCACCCCGCTGCTGCGCGGCCGCGACTTCGGCCCGGGCGACACGCCGCATTCGCAGCTGGTGGCGATCGTCAATCAGACCCTGGCGCGACTGCTGTTTCCACGCGGCGACGCGCTTGGCCGCCGGATCACTTCCTTGTCGCCGAAAAGCAAGATGGCCCCCTACACGGTCATCGGCGTCGTTGCCGATGCGAAGTACCGGCGGTTGCAGAGCCCGGTGCCCCCCACGCTGTACTACGCCTGGAACCAGGTAAGCCCGCGCTTCATCCGGGAGACGTTCTACCTGGAATCGCGCTTGCCCGAGGCGAGCCTGGCGCGCGCGGTGCGGCAAACACTCGCGCGCATCGCGCCGGATGCGCGACCTCAAATCATGCCCTTTCGCGCGGTCGTAGACGCCGCGGCGGGGCCGCAGCAGCTTTTGGCGCTGGTCAGCAGCCTGTTCGCGGGGCTGGCGCTGCTGGTCGCCGCCATCGGCCTCTACGGCGTGCTCGCCTACAGCGCGACGCTGCGGCGAAAGGAGTATGGAATCCGAACGGCCCTGGGCGCGAAGCCGTCCGCGATCGCGGGCTTGGCGCTGCGCGAGGCCGCGGCGATGCTTGCCGCCGGCGGCATCGCGGGCGGCGCGCTGCTGTGGCTGGCCGACCGCGCGGCGCTGCCGATGCTGTCCCGGCCCTCGCACTTCTTCCGCTACGGTCCGCTGCTCTATCAAGCCCGCCCAGGCGATCCTGCCACGCTCGCCGCCGCGGCCGCGCTCCTTGCCGCCGCCGCCCTCCTTGCCGCCTGGCTCCCCGCCCACCGCGCCGCCCACGCCGACCCGCTGGTGACGTTGCGGGAAGAATAGTTAGATCGCCAGCGCTACGCCGGCCGCGCGAGCCGCCACGGCCAGCCGCCGGTCGAACGTCGCGAGCGGCTGACCCAGCCGCAACGCAAGCTCCAGGTACTGCGCATCGTACGCGCTGACGCGATGAGCTCGCGCCAGCGCGAGAATCCGCGCGGCGGACTCGAGCCGTAGCCCGTCGCTGTCCACCGTGATCGGCATGGTGCGCAGCAGTTCCAGCCAACGGTCGCTCTCGGCGGGGTTGCAAATGCCGCGCCACTCGTTCACGGCAAAAATGCTGCACATCTCGGCCGGCCAGATTGCCGCCACGTGAAACTGCGGCCTTTCCGCACCAAGCAGGGCCTGCGCGGCCGGCGAGCCCGACTCCCGCAGGAACCAGGCCGCGCTCACGCAGGCGTCAACGACCACGGCCCTCGTAGCGGCGGCCGGCGCGGAGCGCGCTGCGAATGGTCCCCTTCGGTACCGGGTGCGTCCGGCGGATCTCGGCCAGCTCGGCCACGATCTCGGACCAGGGCCGCTCCTGCTGCGGCAAAGCCGGCACCAAACGCGCCACCGGCCGGCCGCGGCGCTCAATCGTAATCGTCTCCCCGCGCTCGACTCGGTCGAGCAACTCGGAAAGATGCGTTTTCGCCGCGAACGCGCCCACGCTGGCCATCGCCCCTCCCAACTGGTTGACTAGTTTAGTCTAGCACCCTCCGCCGGATGCTCACCGCGCCGCCAGCGTCGCGTGCATCTCCTGCAGCACGTTCACCCGCGGCGAGGCGCCGGCGCGCGAGGCGATGGCGTCCACCGCGGCCTGCGCGGCCGCGATGGTGGTGAGGATGGGGATGCGGTGCTGCACCGCGGTGCGCCGGATGGCCTTTTCCTCCAGGAACTGCTGCCGCCCCGCCGGGGTGTTGACGATCAGCGTCACCGCCCCGCCCTTGAGCAGGTCCACGAAGTTCGGACGCCCCTCGCTCACCTTGAACACCATGTCCACCTCGAGCCCCGCCTGCCGGAACGCCGCCGCCGTGCCGCGCGTCGCCACCAGCTTGAACCCCAGCCCGGCGAGCTGCCGCGCCAACGCCGCGCCTTTCGCCTTGTCGCGGTCGCGCAGCTTGAAGAACACCGTGCCGCT
>JAKAOE010000160.1 GCA_021823305.1 Acidobacteriota bacterium | reverse complement strand
TGGGCGACGCCAGCGACGCCGAGGACGTCCTGCAGGAGACCTTCCTCAAGGTTTACTCCAAGCTGCACCAGTTCCAGCTGCAGTCGCGCCTCTATACCTGGATCGTGCGCATCGCCGTCAACCAGGCGCTGATGAAGCTGCGCCAGCGCCGCGGCCGCACCGTCTCGCTGGACGAGGAGATCGCCACCGAGGAGGGCCCGCTGGCGCGCGAGCTCGCCGACTGGCATCCCAACCCGGAACAGCAGTACCAAAGCACCGAGTTGGCGTCCATCCTGCAACGCGCGCTGGAGTCGCTGTCGCTGCCCTATCGCATCGTCTTCCAGCTGCGCGACGTCGAGGAGTTGTCCACCCAGGAGACCGCCGAGGCCCTCGGCCTCAGCGAAGCCGCGGTGAAGTCGCGCCTGCTGCGCGCCCGCCTGCAGTTGCGCGACAAGCTGACGCGCCACTTCCGGCTGCAACGGAGCTGATGGGAGAGGGTATGGATTGCCGGCAAATGTTCGAACATCTCGGCGGCTACCTCGAAGGCGAGCTGGCGCTGGCGCTGGCGCTGGAGTTCGACGCCCACTGCCACGCCTGTGCGCGCTGCCGCGCGCTCATCCAGAGCTGCCGCCAGACCATCCTGGTCTATCGCCGGCAGACGGCGCCGCCGCTCGCCCCGAATCTGCACCGTAAACTGATGGACCGGCTCTCGGCAAAACCACCGATGGACTGAGGCCCGCATCGCACCCCCAATTGGGGGAGCTATGGGGTTTCGCTTCTGGGGCTGCTCGCATCGGCGCTTGAGTTTTCCCATGGTGACGCACGAGGCCGCGCCGCCGGCCCCGCCCCCGGGCCTCGCCATCACGCGCCAGCCTCTGGCCCACGTCACCTGCCTGGATTGCGGCCGCGAGTTCTGGTACGACTGGGTGCGGATGCGCCGCCTCGCACCGCGCGGGCGCACCCCTCCCAGCGGGGCCAAGCCGCCGGGGCAGGCGGCCTGAGCGCCGAACGGCTCACCCCACCTCCACCAGGCCGTAGCGGCGCTGCCAGCGGGCCTGGATCTGCTGCACCAGGCGGCGCTGCTCGCCGGCGTCGGCGCGGTCGAGGTAGGCGCGCGCCTCCTCGCGCGCCAGCTCCATCAGCGGCTGGTCGCGCAGCGGCTGGGCGATGGTGAAGGCCGGCAGGCCGCTCTGGCGGGTGCCGAAAAACTCGCCCGGCCCGCGCAGCTTGAGATCCACCTCCGCCAGCGCGAAGCCGTCGCGGCTCTTCACCAGCGCGTCCAGCCGCCGCCGCGCCGTCTCCCCCAGCGGCTCGGCGTGAATCAAAAAGCAGTGCGACTGCTCGCCCCGGGCGGCGTGGCCGCCGGGCCGCCCCACCCGCCCGCGCAACTGGTGCAGTTGCGCGATGCCGAAGCGCTCGGCGTGCTCGATCACCATCACGGTCGCGTTGGGCACGTCCAGGCCGACCTCGATCACCGTGGTCGCCACCAGCGCCTGCAGCGTGCCGGCGCGGAAGTCGCGCATCGTGCGCTGCTTTTCCTCCGCCGGCAGCCGCCCGTGCAGCAGCCCCAGCCGGAGGTGGGGATAGAGCTGCCGCAGCCGCGCGTGCATGCGCAGCGCCGGCTTCACCGCCAGCGCCTCGGATTCGTCAATCGCGGGATAGACGAAGTAAGCCTGGCGCCCGCGCTCGATCCGCCGGCGCGCGAACTCGTAGACCTCGGCGCTGCGCGCCTCCGCCACCGCGTGGGTGGCGATCGCCATGCCGCCGGGCGGCGCCTGGCGCAGCGTGCTGGCGTCCAGGTCGCCGTAGAGCGCCAGCGCCAGCGTGCGCGGAATCGGCGTCGCCGTCATCACCAGCACGTGCGGGCTGGGGCGCGCCTCCGCCGCGCCGCCCGGGCGCATCAGGGTGTAGCGCTGCAGCACGCCGAAGCGGTGCTGCTCGTCCACCACCACCAGCCCGAGCCGCGGCAGCTGCGCGCCGGCCTCGAGCAGCGCCTGGGTGCCGATCGCCAGCTGCGCCTCGGCGACGCCGCCGCGCCGCCGCCCGCCCGCTGCCAGTGCGACGCGGTAGCCGGGCAGGCGTTCGCGCGCGTAGTAGAAGTGCTGCTCCGCCAGAATCTGCGTCGGCGCCATCAGCGCCGCCTGGTAGCCGTTCTCGATCGCGATCGCGGCCGCCTCCAGCGCCACGATGGTCTTGCCCGAGCCAACGTCGCCCTGCAGCAGGCGCCGCATGGGCGCGCCGCCGCACAGATCCGCCACGATCTCCTTCAGCGCCTGCTTCTGGTCCGCGGTGGGATGAAAGGGCAGCAGTTGCTTGAGCCGCTCGCGGATGCGCGGGTTCACCGCCATCGCCGGCCCGGTCTGGCGCTTCACCCGCCGCCGCTTCAGCTCCAGCCCCGCCTGCAGGAAGAACAGCTCCTCCAGGATCAGGCGCACGTGCCCCGGGCTGCGGGCGTTCTGGTACTCCTCGAGCTTCGCCTCCGCCGGGGGAAAGTGCACCTGCTCCAGCGCCTGGCGGCGGGGCGGCAGCCGCAGCCGCCGGCGCAGATCCAGGGGCAGCGGCTCGGGCAGTTCCGGCGGCAGTTCCTCGAGCGCGCGGTGCACCAGGCGCCGCAGCCGTCCGCTGGTGAGCGCGCCGATCGCCTCGTACACCGGCACGATCCGGCCCAGTTTCAGCGACCCGCCCAGGTCCGCGTCTCCCGCCAGCACCTCGAACTCCGGCTGCCGCATCACCAGCCGTCCGCCCTCGCGTTCCAGCTTGCCGTAGAGCGCCAGCGTCTGGCCGGAGGCGAAGCGGTCACGCAGGAACTCGGCGTGGTACCAGAGGCAGCGCAGCACGCCGCTGCCGTCGCCCACGGTGGCCTCGAGCATCTCCATGCCGCGCCGGGTGCGCACCGCCGCCAGCGTGCGGATCTGCGCCACCACGGTGGCGGTCTCGCCCTCCAATAATTCTTGAATGGGCGCCTGGCGGGAGCGGTCTTCATAGCGGAAGGGCAGGGTGGTGATCAGATCCTCCACGCAGACAATTCCGCGCTCCGCCAGCAGCGCCGCCACGCGCGGTCCCACGCCCTTGATGTACTGCGCCTCGGTGGCCAGGCTCAGCGCCATGCGCTCTATAATGACAGGGTGAGCTGGCTGTACACGGGGCGCCGGCCGGGCGCCGCCGCCGCCGCGCTCGCCCTGCTCCTGGCATTTTGCCCGATCCCCACCCGCGCCGCGGCGGCCGCGCCGCCGAAGGCGGCGCCGGTGCCCGCCGCCGCGCGCCACGATCTCGACCGCGCGCTCGCCGCGGCGCGCCGCCGCCAGTTCGACGCCGCCTACCGCTTCGCCCGCCGCGCCGCCGCCGCCGCCCCCGCCAGCCGGCAGCTCGCGGCCGCCGCGGCCTACCTGCGCCAGCGCGCGGTGCTGGCGCATCTGCGCCGCGCCCACACCGACCAACTGGCGCGCCACGCCAACCGCGCCGCGGTGGAGTTCCGCACCGCGCTGGCGCTCGATCCCGGCAACGCCGACGCCCGCCGCGGCCTGCTGGCGCTCTATCCCGCGGCCGCGCCCCGGCTTGCGCCCGGCGCCTTCGCGCTGCGCGTGCAGCAAGCCGCCCCGCCGGTGCGCATCGCGCCCGCGCCCGGGGAGCGCAGCTTTCATCTCCGCGCCGGCCTGCGCGCCGTCGTCGCCCAGGTCGCCGCCGCCTACGGCCTGCGCGCCTACGTGGCCGACCAGACGCCGCACCGCACCGTCCGCCTGGACCTCGGCCGCGCCGACTTCGGCCAGGCCATGGCCGCGCTGCGCGCCGTCACCGGTCTCGCCTGGCTCCCGCTCGACGCCCACACGCTTTACCTCGCCCAAGCACGCCAGTTGCAGCCGCTGCAGCCGCAGGCGATGCGCGCCTTCTACCTGCCCTGGGTCGCCACCGGGGTCGAGCTCAACCAGATCGCCGGCATTCTCCGCGGCCTGCTCGGTCTGCAGGAGATCACCGTGGACCCGGCCGGGCAGGCGCTCTCCATCCGCGCCACGCCCGAGGCATTGGACGCCGCCGAGCGCCTGCTACTCGACCTGCAGGGCTCGCCCGGCCAAGTGCTGCTGCAGATCAGGATCATCGAGCTCAACACCACCACCGCGCGCAACCTGGGCCTCGGCCTGCCGGATCAGTTCACCATGTTCGCGCTCGGCCCGCTGCTCTCCGAGCTGCAGCAGAACGGCACGCTGGCGCAGAACATCCTGCAACTGTTCAACCAGGGCGGCCTCAACGCCATCCTCAACTCCGGCCAGATCCCCTCGTCCCTGCTGACGCAGATCCAAAGCTCGCTGTCGCCGCTGCTGCAGAACCCGTTCGTCGTCTTCGGCGGCGGGGCGACGCTCATGGCGCTCTCGGTGCCGAAGTTTTCCGCCAACCTCACCGCCAACGCCAACCGCACCAGCACGATCGAGAGCGCGCTGCTGCGCGCCCAGGGCGGCCAGGCGGCGGAACTCAAGATCGGGGAGAAGTATCCCGTCATCAACGCCTCGTTCTCCCCCATCAGCCTCAGCCCCGCCATCGAGAAGGTGATCGGCAACGGCAGCTTCCTCCAGCCCTTCCCCTCCTTCACCTACGAGGACCTCGGCCTCGACGCCAAGGTCACGCCGCAGATCACCCCGGGCGGCAGCCTGCGCCTGCACCTCGATCTCACCGTCACCAGCCTTTCGGGCGAGGTCAACAACAACATCCCCATCCTCAGCAACCGCCACGTCGTCTCCGAGATCAGCCTGCGCAACAACGAGCCGGTGCTGCTCGCCGGCCTGCTCAACCGCCAGGAGATGCTCAGCCTCTCCGGCTTGCCCGGGCTTGGGCAAATTCCCGGCTTGGGCAGCCTGTTTTCGGTTTCCAACCGCCAGACCATGCGCGATGAGCTCGCCATCCTGATCACGCCCCACATCGTGCAGTTGCCCGCCCGCGCCTCGCCCACCACCTGGCTGCCGGCCAGCTTCGCCCCGGTGGGCAACGGCCCGGTCTTCGTGCAGCCGCTGGCGCCGCGCTTCCCGCCCGGCCTGCTCCCCGGCCGCGGCTTCCCGCCGCGCTTCCCGCCCGCCCCCGGCGGTCGCGGCGGTCCGCTGCAGCCCCCGCCCGGCATCCCGCACCCCTGAGCGCCGGCGCCAGCAGCCACCGGCGGCGCTCATCCTCGTGCCGGCTCCGCGCGCATGACCGGTTTCGTGCGATCATGCCGCCATGCTGGCTAACCTCGCTGACCGCTTCCGTCCCCTGGCGCTGACCCTGTTCCGCCTGGCCGTCGGCATCTCGTTCCTCTACCACGGTTCGATGAAGCTCTCCAACCTCGGCCAGTGGACGCACAACTTCGTTGCCATGGGCTTCCCGCCCTACTTCGCCTACATCGCCGGTGTGCTCGAGGCCGGCGGCGGCGCGCTCCTCGTGCTCGGGCTGTTTACCCGCGTCGCCGGGCTG
>JAKAOE010000159.1 GCA_021823305.1 Acidobacteriota bacterium | reverse complement strand
CGGCGCCCCTTCGGCCGCCATCCCCGCCAGCGTCGGCCGCACCACGCGGCGCAACAGCTCCTCCGCCAGCTCCGGCGGCAGCAGTTCCTCGCTCGAGATCGCGCCCATGCCGCCCGTGTTCGGCCCCCGGTCGCCCTCCAGCAGCCGCTTGTGGTCGCGCGCCGGCGGCAGCGCCAGCGCCCGCTCGCCGTCGCACAGCGCCAGCAGGCTGAGCTCCTCGCCCGCGAGTCCGGCCTCGATTACCACCCGCTGTCCCGCCTCGCCCGCCAACTCCCCGCTCAGCATCGCCTCCAGCGTCGCCAGCGCCTCGCGCCAGTCGCTCGCGATCACCACGCCCTTGCCCGCCGCCAGCCCATCCGCCTTCAGCGCCACCGGGTAGCCGAATTGCATCAGCGCCCGCTCGCCCGCCGCCATCGAATCCACCGCCGCGAACCGCGCCGTCGGTATCCCGTGCCGCGCCATGAACTCCTTGGCGAAGATCTTGCTCGTCTCCAGGCGCGCCGCCGCCTGCGATGGCCCGAACACCCGCCGCCCCCGCGCCCGCAGCGCGTCGCTCACCCCCGCCGCCAGCGGCGCCTCCGGCCCCACCACCACCAGGTCGGCGTCCATCGCCGCCGCCGCCGCCCCCGCCGCCGCCGCGTCGCACGGATCGCCCGCCATCCGCGTGGCCACGTTCGCCATGCCGTCGCTGCCCGGCAGCGCCGCCACCGCCTCCACCTGCGGCGACTGCCGCAGCTTCCATGCCAGCGCGTGCTCGCGCCCCCCGCCCCCCAGCACCAGGATCTTCATGCCCCCGTCCCGCCTCCCGTCGGCGGTCCGCTGTCCAGCGCGCTGGTGAGCGCCCGCGCCTGTTCAATGCCGTGCCGCCGGCAGAAGCGCTCCAACTCGCGCAGCACGTTCTCCGTCGCCTTCGGATCCCAGAAATTCATCGTCCCCACCTGCACCGCCGAAGCCCCCGCCAGCATGAACTCCACCGCGTCCTGCCCGGTCGCGATCCCGCCGATGCCGAGCAGCGGCAGCTGCACCGCCTGCCGCGCCTCGTACACCAGCCGCAGCGCCAGCGGCTTGATCGCCGGCCCCGACAGCCCCGCCATCCGCCGCGCGAATCGGAACCGCCGCGTCTCCGGGTCGATCGCCAGCCCCAGAAACGTGTTTACCAGCGAGAGCGCGTCCGCCCCCGCTCCTTCCGCCGCCCGCGCCACCTCCGCGATGCTTGCCACGTTCGGACTCAGCTTCACGATCAGCGGCCGTCGCGACACCCGCTTCGCCGCCGCCACCAGCTCCGCCAGCAGCTTCGCGTCGGCGCCGAACACCATCCCGCCGCACTCCGTGTTCGGGCAGCTCGCGTTCAGCTCGTAGGCCGCGATCCCTTCCCCCGCGTTCAGCGTCTCGATCACCGCCACGTAGTCCGCCACCGTCTCCCCGAACACGTTGGCGATCACCACCGCCCCCAACTGCCGCAGCCGCGGCAGCCGCGTGCTCACGAACGCCGCCGCCCCGATGTTCTGCAGCCCCACCGAGTTCAGCATCCCCGCCGCCGTCTCGAACAGCCGCGGGCTCGGGTTGCCCGCCATCGGCTCGCGCGACAGCCCCTTGGTCACGATCCCGCCCAGCCCGGCGAGGTTGACGATGTCCTCGAACTCGACCCCGTAGCCGAAGGTGCCGCTGGCCGCCAGCACCGGGTTCCGCAGCCGCACGCCGGCGATGTCTACGCTCAGGTCCATGGCGAAATCGGGGAAAAGTCAGGCTCTATAATAATCGCTGGCGCGCCGCTTCCGCCGCGCTGCTCCTTCATGCCCGACCCCAGCTCCGCCTTCGCGCCCGCCGAGGAACAGCTCGCCTACCTGCGCAAGGGCGCGGTCGAGATCATCGCCGAGGACGAGCTCCGCCAGCGCCTCGACGCCGCCCGCCGTCGCGGCCGCCCGCTCTGCGTCAAGGCCGGCTTCGACCCCACCGCCCCCGATCTCCACCTCGGCCACACCGTCCTGCTGCGCAAGCTCAAGCATTTCCAGGATCTCGGCCACCAGGTCGTCTTCCTCATCGGCGACTTCACCGGCCGCATCGGCGATCCCACCGGCCGCAGCGAAACCCGCCCCGCGCTCTCCGCCGAAGAGGTCGCCGCCAACGCCGCCACCTACAAAGCCCAGGTCTTCCAGTTGCTCGACCCCGCCCGCACCCGCATCGAGTTCAATTCCACCTGGCTCGGCGCCCTTCGCTTCGACGAGGTCATCCGCCTCTGCGCCCAGACCACCGTCGCCCGCATGCTCGAGCGCGACGACTTCCAGGCCCGCTTCCGCGCCGGCCAGCCCATCTCCGTGCACGAGTTCCTCTACCCGCTCTCCCAAGCCTACGATTCCGTCGCCCTCCAGGCCGACGTCGAGCTCGGCGGCACCGATCAGAAGTTCAACCTCCTGCTCGGGCGTGAGGTCCAGCGCGCCTACGGCCTGCCCGCGCAGATCGTGCTCATGATGCCGCTGCTCGAGGGCCTCGACGGCGTGCGCAAAATGTCCAAGTCCTACGGCAATTACGTCGGCATCGCCGAGGACGCCAACACCATGTTCGCCAAGCTCATGTCCATCTCCGACGACTTGATGTGGCGCTACTGGCTCCTGCTCACCGACCGCAGCGAGCCTGACCTCGCCGCCCTGCGCGCCGCCGTCGCCCGCGGCGAGCGCCACCCCATGGCAGTCAAGAAGGACCTCGCCGCCCAGATCGCCGCCGACTTCCACGGCGCCGCCGCCGCCGCCGCCGCCCGCGCCGAGTTCGAGCGCGTGGTCCAGGCCGGCCAGGCGCCCAGCGACATGCCCGAGCTCGCAGTGGACTGGAGCGAGCGTTTCGACCGCTCCCTCGCCACCCTCGGTCTCGCCCCTTCGGTCACCGAGGCCGCCCGCCTGATCCGCGCCGGCTCGGTCTCCCTCGACGGCGTCCCCTGCCGCTCCCTGCGCCTTGACCCTCCGCCCCCGGGCCCCGTGGTGGTCAAGGTCGGCAAGCACCGCTTCGCCCGCCTGCGCCCGAAAAATCTACAATAGCCGCATGCACGCGCCACGTGCGGTGCCCCGCGCCCTGCACCTCCTCCTCCTCTGCCTGGCCGGCCTCGGCCTCGCTCTGTCCGCCCAGGCCGCGGCGCCCCCCGCCAGCGTCACCTACACCCGCAGCTTTCCCCGCTCCGTTCCCGTCTTCCTCCAGATCGTCGTCCGCCGTGACGGCAGCGCCCTCTACGCCGCCCGCCAGACCGCCCGCCAGCCGGTCCTGCACTTCCCCTTCACCGCCTCGCCCCCAACCGTCCGCGCCATCTTCCGCGCCGCCGCCGCGCTCGACGACTTCCGCGGCGTCCGCCTCCAGTCCAAGGACAATGTCGCCTTCACCGGCGACAAAACCCTCGCCTACGCCGACGGCTCCCTCCGCGCCCTCCAGCATTTCACCTACACCACCCTCCCTCCCGCCCGCACCCTGGTCAACCTGTTCGAACGCATCTCCACCACCGGCATGGACGCCCTCCGCCTCCGCCTCGCCGCCCGCTATCAGCCCCTCAACGTGCTCGAAGCCCTCGACCAGATCCAAAGCGACTGGAGCCTGCACCTGCTCGCCGAGCCCCAGCTCCTCGCCCCCGTCCTCCGCCGCCTCCTCGCCGACCCCACCCAGATGCAAGCGGCTCAGCGCCGCGCCCAAAAACTCCTCGTCCAAATGCACCAGCGCTATTGAGTCTCGCAGATTACGGTGTCAGCCTGCGCCGGAGCCATGTGCGGCTTTTCCCCAAGAAAAGCCGCATCCAGACCGAGGCGAAGCGACGCTATATTCTGCGAGACTCAGTAAGACGCCGCGGCTAGAGGCTCGCGGCTCGCGCCAGCAGTGAGCGCATGAACGTGCGGAACGAAAGCTCCGGCGACGGCTCGCGAAACCCAGGTTCGCCCCCACTGCGGGTGAGGATCAGGCACGCAGAGTCGTACATTCGATCGCGCACCATCTTCGTAAGAAGAATCTCGTATCGCTGGGCGTACGAGCTGTCGCGAAACTCCGGGAACGTGCTGAAATGCGGCTGCCGTGCGCGCACCGGCGCGGTCGAGCCCCGTGCCTCTTCCAACAGCATCAGATAACCTAGCCACGGTCGCGCGCTCGGGCGAAAGGCACCTTCGCGGTACGCGGCCCAAATATCCGTCGCACTGCCAAGCGCCTCCTCCGTTCGGTTGTTGAAATTGTTGCCAAACGACGGGCCGGCCTGCGACTTTACCTCAAGCCCCGCAAGGAGCGCGCCATCCGAAATCACGATCAAATCCCACTGCTTTTCTGGCCGATACCAACCTGGCAACTCCAATTTTTGTTCGCAGTGGATGCTCTCACCCGGCGTCCCATTTTCCCGGAGAAGATCTCGAACCAGATCCACGAACCCGCGCATCTGTGCACCTCCGGTGACGGACGCGCGCTCGCCCGCATCGCGACCTGATCCCGCCCTCCCTTGGCGCTCCGACTGAGACCGTCGCGTCTCCCAAAATTGCCTGATGGCAAGGCCAACGCGCTACTCCAGACCCGCGTCGAGAATCATTCCGGCCCCTCGGCCGAAATTTCCGCGCTGTCAAACAGGTTGGCGAGGTCCCGCTCGACGCGGCGTCTGGCCTGCCTGAAATAGTGCCCGTCAACCTCGAACCCGAGACTATTCCTTCCGCACATTCCCGCCGCAACGCTTGTCGTGCCAGTCCCCATAAATGGATCCAGTACGGTGTCCCCGACGAAACTGAACATCCGGACAAGCCGAAGCGCCAGTTCAAGCGGAAAGGGGGCCGGATGACTGCGCGTGGACGCGCCCCCGAGCCCGTTCCAAACCTGCCGAAACCACATGGAATGATCGCGCGATCCGATAAGGCTCAAGAGACGCGCCGAAAGATCGGGGGTCCGATACCCCCCGGGCTTGCGCTGCATCAGAACATACTCAACATCGTTCTTGATCACAGCGTTGGGCTCATACGGCTTTCCCAGGATTCCCGCCCCGCGGCTCACCTCAAACTGCGCGTTGGAAATCTTGTGCCAGATAATCGGCGCGAGATTGTCAAACCCGATTCCGCGGCAACGCTCCTGGATCGCGGCGTGGAGCGGCACAACAGTGTGGCGGCCTTCGTTCCTCCTTCGCGCCAGGCAGACATCCCCCACGACGCAAACTAGCCGACCTCCAGGTGCGAGCGCATCGAAGCAGCGTCTCCAAACACGATCAAGCTCGTCGAGGAACTCTGTGTAGTCGGCAACGTGTCCGAGCTGGCCCGGATGTGGGCGATATTCCTTTAGGGTCCAATACGGAGGCGAGGTCAAGACGAGGTGGACCGAGGCTGGCGTAACTCCCAGCTCTCGAGCATCGCCATGCACCAAACGATGGCGGGTGGGCACCCGCGCTGCAGCCTGCTGCCGCTTACACGCCCGCCCGGG
>JAKAOE010000158.1 GCA_021823305.1 Acidobacteriota bacterium | reverse complement strand
GGGAGCTGGAGGCGCATCCGCCGGCGATGCCGAAGACGCCGCCCAGGCCGGTGAGTACGACCGCCTCGGCGAGAAATTGCTGGGTGATGTCGCGGCGGCGGGCGCCGATGGCCTTGCGCACGCCGATCTCGCGGGTGCGCTCGGTGACCGAGACGAGCATGATGTTCATCACGCCGACGCCGCCGATGAGCATGCCGATGGAGGCGATGGCGACGATGACCAGGGCGACCTCGCTGGTGATGTCGTGGAACTGGGCGATGATGCTGTCGGCGGTGGCCATGCCGAAGCTGTCGGGCGCGCCCCACTTGTCGTGGCGGGAGCGGCGCAGGGCGAGCTCGATCTGGTCCTCGGCCTGCACCAGCATGCCGGGGCGGGCGAGGGCGGCGATGGCGTGCTCCTTGTCGGCGGGATAGAGCTTTTCGAAGGTCTTGAAGGGGATGATGGCGGTGAGGTCCTGCTGGCTGGGGCCGGCGCCCTTGCGCGGGGCGAAGACGCCGATCAGGCGGAAGACAGTGCCGTTGATCTGGAAGCTTTGGCCGATGGGGTCGGATTCGGGGAAGAGGGCATCGGCGACGGAGTGGCCGACGACGACCACGTTTTCGTGATGGTTGTTCTCGGCGTCGGAGAAGAAGCGGCCGGCCTGCAGGGTCTGGTTGGTGGCCTCGATGTAGTTGGGGTCGGCGCCGGTGAAGTTGAGGCCGTCCACCTCGTGGCTGCGGTAGCGGGCGTTGTAGGAGCCGCTGCCGGGAGGGCCGAAGGCGCTGTTGGGGATGACCTGGGCGCTGATGCCGGCGCAGGCGCCGCAGCCGCGGCGGACGGCGGCGATGTCCCGGTCGCTGATGGGGGGACGCAAGCGCTCGGCGCGGGTGAGGCGGCCGATGTGGATGCCGGGAGAGAACTTGTACACGAAGATGGTGTTGGTGCCGAAGCTCTCGATCTGCTCGACCACGCTGCGGTTCATGCCGGTGAGGATGCTGCCGATGGCCATCAGGGTGACGGTGCCGACGAACACGCCCAGGATGGTGAGGGCGGAGCGCAGCTTGTGGCCGCGGACGGTGTCGAGCGCCAGATGCAGGTTTTCGCGCAGGTGGCTGGCCATCGGTCAGGTCTCGGCGCGCAGGGCGGCGATGGGCTCGAGGCGGGCGGCCTTCTGCGCGGGATAGATGCCGAAGAACAGGCCGACCGCGGTGGAGATGGCGAAGGCGGCGGCCACGGCAAGCCAGGGGAGGGTGAACGGGAGCGGGGTGAGGGCGGCGGCGACGCGGGTGAAGGCGTAGGCGAGCAGGATGCCGAGCACGCCGCCGACGCTGGAGAGGACGGCGGACTCGACCAGAAACTGGGACAGGATGTCGCGGCGGCGGGCGCCGAGCGCCTTGCGGATGCCGACCTCGCGGGTGCGCTCGGTGACCGCGGCGAGCATGATGTTCATGATCACGATGCCGCCGACCACCAGGAAGACGAAGCTCACGCCGACCATGACGGAGGCGATGATGCCGGTGAGCTGATGCCAGAGCGACATCAGCGAATCGGCGCCGATGATACCGAAGTTGTCGGCGTCCTGGTAGCGCAGGTGGCGGATGTTGCGCATGAGCATGCGGGTCTGGCCGGCGAGCGCGGGCAGGAGGGCGGCGGAGGGGGCCTGAACCTGGACGCTGAGCGAGTCCTGGGCGCCGTAGAGGGCGCGGTAGAGGCCGAGGGGGATATCCACGAAGCTGTCCTGAGATTGGCCGAAGACGTTGCCCTGCGGGCTGGCTTGGCCGATGACTAGGCAGTTGTGGCCGTCCACGGTCAGGGTCTGGCCGATGGGGTCGATGCCGGGGAAGAGCTGGCGGGCGACGTCGGCGCCGATGAAGGCGACGGAGGCGTCGTGACGGTCGTCGGTGGAGCTGAGGAAGCGCCCGGCGAGGACGTCGAAGCTGGCGAGATCAATGACGTTGCTGGTGGCGCCGGTGACGCGGACGTCGGTCATGGAGTGGGCGCCGGCCTTGAGCAGGGTGCCGATGGTGCGGCTGGAGGTGGCGGCGACCTGGGCGGCGAGGCGGTCGTGGGCGCGCAGGAAGCGGAACTCGCGCAGCGAGAGCGGGCGGTTGCGCAGCTGGGCGGCGCGGAACAGCTTCTGGTCGGTCATCTCCTGCAGGCTGTACTGCTCGATGGAGATGACGTTGGAGCCGAGGCGGGCGATCTTGACGGCGACGTAGCCGTTGACGCCCTGCACCAGGGCGACGACCGCGACCAGGGTCCAGATGGAGATGATGATGCCGAGCAGGGTGAGGAAGCTGCGCAGCTTGTGCGACCAGAGGGTATCGAAGGCGACGGCGATGGCTTCGCGCAGCGCCACGCCTCAGCCGCCCTGCGCCTGGCGGCCGCGCCGGGTGGGTTCGTCGCGCGCCACCTGGCCGTCGCGGATGTGGATGACGCGATGGGCGGACTCGGCGATGTCGGCCTCGTGGGTGACCAGGAGGATGGTGTTGCCCTGCTGCCAGAGGCGGTCGAGCAACTGCATGATTTCGTTGCTGGTGGTGGAGTCGAGGTTGCCGGTGGGCTCGTCGGCGAGCAGGATGCTGGGGTTGTTGATGAGGGCGCGGGCGATGGCGACGCGCTGGCGCTGGCCGCCGCTGAGCTCGTTGGGGCGGTGCAGGCGGCGGTCGTAGAGATCCACCTTGCGCAGCGCCTCGAGGGCGCGCTGGGTGCGCTCGGGGGCGGAGGCGCCGGCGTAGACCAGGGGGAGTTCGACGTTGTGCTGAGCGGTGGCGCGGGCGAGCAGGTTGAAGGTCTGGAAGACGAAGCCGATCTCGTGGTTGCGGATGTGGGCGAGCTCGTCATCGTCGAGCTGGCTGACCAGGTGCTGGTTGAGCCAGTACTGGCCGCGGGTGGGGGTGTCGAGGCAGCCGATGACGTTCATCAGCGTGCTTTTGCCGGAGCCGCTGGGACCCATGATGGCGACGTATTCGTTGCGCCGGATGGCGATGTTGACGCCGCGCAGGGCGGCGACCTGCTCGCTGCCCATGGGGTAGATCTTCCACAGGTCGCGGGTGGCGATGATGACGTCCGGGCCGGGGGCGGCATCGCCGTCCGCGAGCGGGCCGGGGATGGCGTCGAGCGTGGGCGGGGAGGCCATGGCGGGGCTCAGCTGCCGCCCGCGGCGGCGAGGGAGTTGTCCACCTGGATACGGGCGTGGTCGGCGAGGGTGCGGAGGGCGGAGTAGGGGCCGGTGACCACCTCGTCGCCGGCGCGCACGCCGCTGAGGACCTGGATGTGGTCCACGCCGGTGATGCCGGTGGCGGCGGGGACGAAATTGGCGGTCATGGTCTTGGGATCAACGACGAAGATGCCTTGGATCGGCGACTGCTTGGCGGTGACGGTGTTAAGCACGGCGGGCGGGTCCAGGGCGGCGGGGGAGGCCTTGAGCTGGCTGGGGTCGCGCTCGACGACGGCCTGCAGCGGCACGGCCACGGCATGGGGGGCGGTGGCGGTGGTGATGGTGGCGGTGCAGCTCAGGCCGGGGCGGACGTTCCGGGGCGGGTGATCGAGCTGGATGGTGACCTTGAAGTCCTTGGCCTGGTCGGTGCCGGTGGCGCTGGTGGCGGCGGCGCCGGTGGAGCGCAGGATGGCGGTGTCGCCGACGACGGTGACGCGGCCGGGGAAGCGGCGGTCGCCATAGGCGTCAATGGTGATTTCGGCGGGCTGGCCGACGCGCACGGCGGCGATATCGGTTTCATCCACCTGGACCTTGGCGAGCACCACCGACATATCGGCGACGCGCATGAGGACGCTGCCGGGGGAGTTCTGGATGCCCATCACCACGGTGTCGCCGACGTGGACGGGGAGATAGGTGACGATGCCGTTCAGCGGGCTGCGGAACTCGGTGCGGCTGAGCACGTCCTGGGCGGAACGCAGGTTGGCGCGGGCCTGGTTGGTCTGGGCGAGGAGGCTGGCGGCCTGAGCCTGGGCCTGTTTCTGCGCCGCCTGGGAGACGCGCAGCTGGGCGACGGCGGTCTTGTAGTTGGCCTCCTGGGTCTGATAGTCGGACAGGGCGAGGAGCTGATCCTCGTAGAGGGCCTGGGCACGGCGCCAGTTCTGGCGCGCCTGGGCGAGCAGGGCGGTGTCACGGTAGACGTCGGCCTGGGCGGTGCCGAGCGCGGCGCGTTGGGCGGCGAGGTTGGCTTGGGTGGTCTTGAGCGAGGCCTGCATGGCCGAGACCTGGGCGGCCTCCTGCACGTTCCAGAGCTTGGCCAGGAGCTGGCCGGCGTGGACGGGGTCGCCCTCCTTGACGTAGAGGTTGGTGATCTGACCGACGTTGTTGGGGCTGATGTCGGCGTAGGTCTTGGGGCTGATCTCGCCCGAGGCGGTGACCTGAGCGACGATAGTTTCGATCCCGGCGCGCTCGGTTTGCACGGTGACGCGGTTGCGGTCCTGCTGCAGCAAGGAAACCGCCACGACGCCGCCTAGGAGCACCACCATGGCGATGAACAGGATCAGTTTTTTACCGGAGGTCATGACCGTCGTGGGGCTCAGTACCAGCTTACTCGATAACGCCGGAGAGCCCCGGATTGTGACTACGCAGGCGGGCGATTCCGGGTTCCCGGAAAGCCGGCGGAACGGGAAAACGCTTGACCGGCGGCGCGCGCGCGCCGTAGTATTTGAGCAGAGAATTACCGCCGCAAGCCCAGGGGCGAAAGCCGGGGAATCCATCGCCGAAGCCTATGTCCGTGCGCCTTTCCAGTTGCATTCCCTACGTGGCGGCGCTGGCGCTGCTGCCGATACTGGGGCAAGCGCAGCAGCGGACGCTGCCGCCGCCCAAGCACGCGCTGACCGCGAAACAAATCCAACAACAGCAGAAGAAGCTGGAGAAGGAGCTCAGCCCGGAAGACAAGAAGTGGCTGGACGAGGACGTCGCCTACATCATCACGCCGCAGGAGCGGCAGGCGTTCCTGCAGCTCACCAACGAGGAGGAGCGGGAGCAGTTCATCGAGGCGTTCTGGCAGCGGCGCAATCCCAACCCGGACTCGAACTACAACTCCTACAAGGAGCAGTACTACGAGCGGTTCGCCTACGCCAACGAGCATTTTTCCTCGGGCGAGCCGGGCTGGAAGACGGATCGGGGGCGGATTTACATCACCTGGGGCAAACCGGACGTGGAAAACAACCACGACGCCGGCGGGCCGCACGAACGATCATTTGAGACGGGCGGGGGCGGGACCACGACCTACCCTTACGAGGACTGGACCTACAACTACCTGCCCGGCATCGGCTCCAACATCAAGCTGGAGTTCGTGGACAAGTGCTGGTGCGGCGACTTCGAGCTGACCACCGATCCGTGCGCGAAAGACGCGCTGGCGAATGTGCCCAACGCCGGGCTGACGCTGAACGAGGCAATGGGGGTGGCGAGCAAGGCGCAGCGCTTCGCCAACAAGATC
>JAKAOE010000157.1 GCA_021823305.1 Acidobacteriota bacterium | reverse complement strand
GCGCAGCGCCATGACCGCCTGGCGCACGCCCTCGCCGATGGCGGCGTCGCTCACCTCGCCGCTGAGCAGGCGGCGATACCAGGGTCGCAGAATCTCCTCCGCCTGGAGCGAATGCGGCGCGATGTCGAAGCTGCGCAAGATGCCCAGCGGCAGCCGCTGCCGCAACTGCAGCGCCTCCGCCTGGAACTCCTTCAGCTTTTTGGCGGCCTTGGCGTTGGCCGGCGCCAGCGTGGCGAAGACCACGGCCTCGGGGGAAACCTTCTCGATCGCCTCCTGGGAGCGACGCAGACCGGCGCCGCCGCCGTTGGCGGCGAGCAGGCGCTTTTCGAGCGCAAGGGCATCGGCGCGGACTTTCTTCCATTCGGCGGCGAGATGGCGGCTGGGCAGGGTCTCCGCCAGCCGACTCTGGTCCGCCGGGGCCAGCCCGCCGAGGATCAACGGCATGGCCGCCAAGCCGTTATCCACCATCATGCCCAGCTGCTCCCAACTTTCGATGACCGACGCCAGACGGCCGAGGGCGTTGAGGTCCATTTTGGCAGCACGCACGCCGGGGCCGAAGGCGGCCGGGAGCCACTCCTCCTTGTCGAGCGCGCGCAGCACCGCGGCCGGATCCGGTTCGTAGGCGATCGCCTCCAACTCCTGCCCCTTGGAGGCGGCGGCGGCACGCGCCAGGTAATTCCCTTCCCGCGCCGCATCCATGCGTGCCTGGGTGCGTTCCTCGATGGCGAAACCAAGGCGGGTGGCCAGGCGCACCGCGCGCACCAGGGCCATCGGCTCCTCGAAGAACACGTAGGGCTGGTTCATGCGGATCAGGCGGGCTTCGATGTCGGCGGCGCCGTTGGTGGGGTCGAGGGGCAGGCCGCGCGAGCCCGGATTCAGCGACAGGCCGATGGAGTTGAGGGTGAGACCGCGGCGGCGGAGATCCTCGATGATGGTGCCGGGGGCGTCGCCCTCGCCGTGCGCGGCGGCAACGCGCAAGCGGCAGCCGCGCAGGCTGCAGTTGAGGCTGCGGCGTTCGGGATGCAGGCTGAGCCGCTCCGCTCCCGCCGCCTTGAGCGCCGGCGCGAGCGCCAGCGGATCGCCCTCGGTGGTGAAGTGCAGAAAGCGGACCGGGTTGCCGGTCAAGAGGTCGCGCATCGCGCTCCCGGTGAGGTAGAGATTGAGACCGCCGCCGCGGGCGACATTCTGCAGGATCTCCAGCGCCATCTGCTGGTCCTGGCTCAATCGGGTGGCGAGCAGGAAATTGTAGTCGGGCATGACGTTCCTTGCGAGCGCGGGCTAGGCGCGGGGATGATGGGCGCGGTACACCTGCTGCAGCCTCCCTGCCGCAACGTGAGTGTAAATCTGGGTGGTCTGGATGTCGGCGTGGCCGAGCAACGCCTGCAGGCTGCGCAGGTCGGCGCCGCCCTCGAGCAGATGGGTGGCGAAGCTGTGGCGCAATAGATGCGGGTAGACGTCAAGCTCCAGCCCGGCGGCGCGGCCATAGCGGCGCAGCCGCGACCACACCGCCTGGCGGCCGAGCGCGCGGCCGCGGCGGCCGGGAAAGAGCAGGCCGGAGGGCGCCACCGGCGCGCCGGCGAGATAGCGGCGCAGCGCCGCCAGCGCGCGGCGGTTGAGCGGCACCCAGCGCTGCTTGTCGCCCTTGCCGTGGCAGAGCAGCGTGCCAGTTTCGAGGTCGAGGTGGGCGGCGCGCAGCCGCACCAGTTCGCTCACCCGCAGGCCGCCGCCATAGAGCACGTGCAGCATGGCCAAGTCGCGCCGGCGCAGGGCGCGGGAACGGGCTCCGGTGGCTTCGTCTTCCTGCGCCGCCGCCAGAATCCGCTCGATCGCCGCCGGCGCCAGCACTTGGGGAACGGGCCGGCCCCAGCGTGGCGCGCGCAGGTCCAGGGTGGGGTCGGGTTGGGCCTCGTTGGCAAGCGCCAGAAAACGGAACCATTGCCGCACCGCGACCAGCGCACGCGCCACACTGCGCGCGCCGAGGCCGCACCGGCGCTGGTCGAGGAGGAACTCCTGCAGATCGCTTCTCTTACAAGATTCCGGCACTACGCCACGGCGGGCGCACCAAGCGCAAAATCGCAGCAGATCGCGACGATATGCCGCCAAGCTGTTGCCGGCCAAGCCTTTCTCGACCCGCGCCCAGTCCAGAAAGGGCCGTAGCCGCGCCATGTCAGGCTGACTTGCGGTTGTGGCCCACGCATCCATGAGTTCCGCCGCCTCCGCCCCAAGTGATTGAGATGAAAAGGTTTAATTTAGAGCTGGAGACAATTCAGATCGAATCATACTAGAGTTGCACAGACCTCGCCAACCGGAAACGTAGCCGCACCTTGGCGATCACGGAGCCAGCCGCACGTCCACCCACAAAAAAGTCGTGGTGCGCCACCGGCAGGCCGGGCTGGTAGCTGGCTACGTCGACGCCGATCGTCTGCCGTGGGAGAGCGGCGGCGAGCAGGTTGAGCTGCTGCTGCCGGGGGGACAAGCCCGGCCGCTGGCGGCGGATGGGGTGCAGGCGATCTATTTTGTGGACGATTTCGCCCGGCTGGCGGAGCTGGGCGTGCTGGCGACACCGGGCCGGGCGGCGGCACGGCTGCCGGGAGTGTGGGTGCGGGTACGGTGCCGGGGATTGGCGGCGCTGGACGGCATTTTGGCCAACGACCTGCTACAGCTTGGGCGAGGAATCGAATTGACCCCGTTACGTGCCGATTCTCCCTGGCAGAGAGTCTATATACCGATCGGGGCGGTGGAGGGGCTGAGCGTGGTGGAGGTTGTGCGGCCACCGCGGCGCCGGCGGACGCCGGCGGCGGGCCAGATTGACCTGTTCGCAGCCAGCGGCGGTTGGGGCAGTGGAGGAAAAGGGGGAAGCTGATGCGCCTGGCGGAATTGGCAGCCCAATTGGATTGCCGGCTCGAGGGGGACGGCGGCTGGGAGGTGAATTCGGTGGCCAGCCTGGAGTATGCCGGGCCGGGCGAGGTTTCGTTCGCGTCCGATGCGCGTTATGCCAAGCAAGCCCTAGCGAGCCGGGCCGGCGCGATCCTGGCAACGCCGGAGTTGCGGCAGGCGGAGAGCGAGCGGCGGCACAACTGGTTGTTGACGCCTCGGCCCGACCTGGCGCTGGCGCGGGCGTTGGAACTGCTACGGCCGGCCTGGCGGCCGCGTCCGGGTGTGCACCCCACCGCCAGCATTCATCCGACGGCGGAGTTGGGACCGGACTGCCACGTCGGCGCCTTTGTCGCGGTCGGGGAAAACTGCCGGCTGGGAAGCGGGGCGGTGTTGCATCCGCACGTGGTGCTGTATCCCAACGTGGTGGCGGGCGAACGGCTGGTGGCGCACGCGCACGTGGTGATCCGCGAGGGCACGCGCCTGGGCGACGACGTGGTGCTGCAGCCCGGTGTGGTGCTGGGCGGCGACGGCTTCGGCTTCGTCCGGCGCGAGGACGGCAGCCACGCCAAGGTGCCGCAGGTGGGCGGGGTGGAGATCGGCAATGGAGTGGAGATCCAGGCCAATAGCTGCGTGGACCGGGCGACGCTGGAGACGACGCGGATCGGCCGCGGAGTCAAGATCGACAACCTCGCGCAGGTGGCGCACAACTGCGAGATCGGGCCGGACGCGCTGCTGTGCGCGCAGGTGGGGCTGGCGGGACGCACCCGGATCGGGGCCCGGGCGGTGCTGGCCGGACAGGTGGGGGTGGCCGGACATTGCAGCATCGGCGACGACGTGGTGATCACCGCGCAAAGCGGCACGCACGGCGACTTGCCGGCCGGCGGCATGTACAGCGGCTCGCCGGCGTTTGACCATGCGCAGTGGCTGCGCGCCACCGCCGCCTTCGCCCGGCTAGGAGAGTTGCAGCGGGAAGTCCGCAAGTTGCGAACCCGGCTTGGGCCGGAGACGGCAAAGGACGCATAATCGCCAGCATGCGGGTGCTGATCTATAGCGACGTGCACGGCAACGCGGAAGCGTTGGCGGCGATGGCGGAGGCGGCCGAGGGGAGCTACGACACCAGTCTTTGCCTGGGCGACGTGGTCGGCTACGGCGCCAGCCCAAACCAGACCACACAGTGGGTGCGCGAGCATACGAAGGTGGTGATCCGCGGCAACCACGACCGCGCCTGCGCCTCGCTGGACGGGATCCAATGGTTCAACCCGGCCGCCGCGGCCGCCGCGCGCTGGACGCACGCGCAGCTGCAGCCGGACAACAGCGCCTGGCTGCAGGGGCTGCCGGCGGGTCCGCTGGCCTGGGAGGGCGAGTACCTGGTGCACGGCTCGCCGCTGGACGAGGACGAATATCTGATGGAAGCGGTGCAGGCGGCGGGCTCCTTCGCCGCCACCAGCGCCACCTGCGTGTGGTTCGGCCACACCCACGTGCAAGGCGGCTTCGCGCTCCTGCAAAGCGGCGGCGAGAGCCGGCTGGAGGCGTTGCGCAGCGCGGCGGAGCCGCCCGCGCCCGAGGCGCGCGCGGGGGTGCGGCGCTTCCAGCTGGAGCCGGGCGCGCGTTATCTCATCAACCCGGGCTCGGTGGGGCAGCCGCGCGACGGCGACTGGCGCGCCGGCTATGCCCTGCTCCACACCGGCGAGGGTTGGGTGGAGTTCCACCGCGTGCCGTACGATCTCGAGATCGCCCAGAGGCGGATTCTCGAAGCCGGCCTGCCGCCGCGGCTGGCGCAGCGGCTGGCGGCCGGCAAGTAGATCAGCAGAACGCGCCCGCGAGCTGAAACGGCGCCCAGAAGTAGGGGTGCGGATGCCGGGCACGCGCCTCGAGCTGCGCCTCGCGGAGGGCGGCGGCGAGGGTGCGGCCGGCGTGCCAGTGGGCGTAGAACGACTGCATGAACTCCGCGGTGGTGGCGTCGTCCACATCCCAGAGGCTGGAGATCACCGAGCGCGCGCCGGCATACAGGAAGGCGCGGGTGAGACCGATGACCTCGTCGCCGCCGGCAAGGTCGCCCAGGGCGGTGCCGCAGCCGCTGAGCGCGACCAAGTCGGCGTCGAGGTGAAAATTGTAAATATCGATCACGTTGAGGCGGCCGTCGGCGAGCTCGAGCGCGGAGAAATAGGGGTTGTCGGCACGCAGCACGCCATGCGCGGCGATATGGATGACGCGGCTGGCGGGGGCGGCGGCGCGCAGGGCGGCCTGGGTCGAGTCCGCGCCGGTCAGGATGCGCGCCGCCGGCCAGCTGCGGCCCACGGCTTCGACCTCGGCGCGGGCGCCGGTGGGCTCAGCCGCCACCAGCAGCGCGCCGGCGGCGCGGCTGGCGGCGCGCTGGGCGCAGAGCTGGAACACGGCGCTGCTGGGCGCCACCGAGAGGCTATGGCCGTCGAGCAGGGAGCTGGGGCCCGAGCCCAAGGCGGCGAACGGGAGCGCGTGCAGCACGCCGTGCGGCACGAACAGCACGTGGGGCTGCCGCAGCCAAGGCTGCAGCGGAGCCAGC
>JAKAOE010000156.1 GCA_021823305.1 Acidobacteriota bacterium | reverse complement strand
GGCGCCGCGGGCGGCGCCGGCGCGGCGGCGGCGGTGGCGGCGCGGGTCGGGCTGGACGCTGGGGCTGGCGGCGGCAGGCGCGGCGGGCTGGGGGCTGTGGCGGAGCGTGGGCCGGCTGGCGCCGCCGGGAGCCCCGCCGGTGCCGGTGGCGGCGGTTGAGCGCGGGACGGTGCGGATCGCGGTGCACGCGCGCGGGTTGCTGCACGGCGGCAACGCCGAGATGCTGGTGGCGCCGCCGGTGGCGGGCGGGGCGATGAGCATCCAATACCTGCTGCCGGCGGGCACGCCGGTGACCCCGGGCGAGGTGGTGGTGCGCTTCGACACGGCGCCGGAGCGGTACAACCTGGTGCAGGCGCAGGAGGCGCTGCAGCAGGCGCAGCAGGAGGTGATCGAGGCGCGCGCCAAGGCGGCGGCGCAGAACGAGGGCGACGCCTATGCGCTCGCCAAGGCGAAGTTCGACGTGGAGCGGGCGCAACTGCAGGTGCGTTCCAACCCGATCCTGGCGGCGGTGGACGCCCAAAAGAACGACCTGACGCTGGCGGCGGCCGAGGCGCACCTGCGGCAATTGCGGCGGGACAGCGCCAGCCGCAGCGCCGGCAACGCCGCCGCGATCGCGCTGCAGCAGGCGGCGGTGCGCAAGGCGCAGGCGGATGCGGCGCGGGCGCAGCAGGACATCGCCGCGATGACGCTGCGGACGCGGCAGGCGGGCTACGTGGCGGTGCAGCAGACCTCGAACGCCGGGATTCTGTACATGGGCATGACGCTGCCCAGCTTCCACGAAGGCGACCCGGCGCGCGCGGGCCAGGCGGTGGCGCAGATTCCCAACACCGCGAAGTGGGAGGTGGCGCTGGAGGTGCGGGAGATGGACGCCGGCCACCTGGCGGCGGGGCAGGCGGCGGTGGTGCGGCTGGTGCCGTTTCCGGGGCGGACGTTCCACGGCCGGGTGGCGTCGGTGGGAGCGGCGAGCGGGCCGCCGTGGAAGCGGCAGGTGGCCTGCGTGGTGCGGCTGACGGACCCGATCGCGGCGCTGCGGCCGGGGATTTCGGCCAGCGCGACGATCACCACCGCGGTGCTGCGGCGGGCGCTGTGGGTGCCGACGGAGGCGGTGTTCAACTTCGGCGGCCACGCCATCGTCTACCGGCGGCAGGGGGGCGGGTTCGAGCAGGCGCGGGTGCACGTGGTGGAGCGGAGCGAGAGCCAGGTGGCGATCACCGGGCTGCCGGCGGGCACCGTGGTGGCGCTGGCGAATCCGGAGAACCGGCCGGCGGCGGCGCGGCCGGCGGCGGGCGCGGCGGCGGCGGTGGGGGGCGGGCGATGAACGCGCTCACGCGGCTGGGGGCGGACCTGGCGCTGGCGGCGGACAACCTGCGGGCGCAGAAGACGCGCACGCTGCTGACCGCGCTGGGGATGGTGTTCGGGGTGGGGGCGGTGATCGGGATGCTGGCGATCGGGGCCGGGGCGCGGCAACAGTCGCTCGCGCTGATCGAACAGCTGGGGGTGCGCAACCTGATGATCGATTCGATCCCGCCGGGCAGCCCGCAGCAGATGCAGCAGCGGCGCATGACCTCGCCCGGGCTGACCGAGCGCGACGTGCGCATCCTCACCGCCAACCTGGAGGGGCTGGACCGGATCTCGCCCCGGCGTTTCCTGCACCCCTCGCACCTGCTGCCGCCGCTGGCGCGGGCGATGCCGGATTTGTTCGGGGTGCTGCCGGCGTACGCCCGCATCCACGATTTCCACGCGCTTGCGGGACGCTTTTTCGACGCGCTCGACAACGCCGCCAGCGCCGCGGTGTGCGTGCTGGGGCAGACGGCGAAGGTGAGCCTGTTCGGCTACCAGGCGGCGGTGGGGCGCTACGTCAAGGTCAACGACACCTGGCTGCGGGTGATCGGGGTGCTGGGCAACCAGATCGGGGGCGCGAGCGGCGGCACGCGCGACTGGAACAACGTGATCTACGTGCCGCTGCGCACGTTCCAGTACCGCTTCTACGACAACAGCTTCAACCTCAAGGACGACCTCGACGGGGTGGACCTGAACCTGCGCCCGGGCGCTGACAGCGTCACCGCGGCGCGGGTGGTGACCGCGATCCTGAACCAGACCCACCACCACACCGACGACTTCACCGTCACCGTGCCGGCGGCGCTGCTGGCGCAGCAGCAGCAGACGCAGCGCATCTTCACGCTGGTGATGGTGGCGATCGCGGCGATCTCGCTGCTGGTGGGCGGCATCGGGATCATGAACATCGTGCTGGCGACGGTGCTGGAGCGGACGCGGGAGATCGGGGTGCGGCGCGCCGCCGGCGCGCGGCGGGCGGACATCCTGCGCCAGTTCCTGGCCGAGGCGCTGCTGATCTCGATCTCGGGCGGGGCGCTGGGCATCGGCTTCGGGGTGGGGCTGAGCTGGATCATCGCCGCCACCGCGGGCTGGACGACGATCGTCAGCGGCTGGTCCATCGTCATCGCGTTCGGGGTGTCGGCGGGGGTGGGGGTGGCGTTCGGCATCTATCCCGCGCGCAAGGCGGCGCGGATCGATCCCATCGAGGCATTGCGCTATGAATAAACGTTGGCTGTGGCGGCGGGCGGCGGGCGGGCTGTTGCTGGCGGCGGCGCTGCCGCTGGGCGCGCAGACGCTGTTTCCGATCCACCTGCGGACGCCGCGGGTCGAGCCCATCCGCGGGCTGGATGCGCGCATCCGGGGGGGCAAGCTGCACCTGACGCTGAACGCGTTCCTGAAGCTGGTGCTGGCCAACGACACCCAGATCCAGCTGCTGCGGCTGGACGACGACAACGCGCGCAACGCGGTGCTGGCGGCGCATAGCCCGTTCGACCCCGAACTGCAGGCGAGCTTTTCCAGCAGCCGCTCGGTGCAGCCGCAGATCTCGCAGACCTCGGGCGCCTCGACGCTGTCGCAACTGGGGCAGGACACGTCGCTCAATTACTCGCAGGCGCTGCCGAGCGGGCAGGAAGTGCAGATCAACTTCGGCAGCAACCGCTTTTCGAGCAACAGCTCGTTCGCCACCTTCAACCCCAGCATCGGGGCGGACGTCAGCTTCAGCTTCACCCAGCCGCTGCTGCGCAACCGCGGCGGGCTGCAGAACTTCACCGGCCTGCTGGTGGCGCGCACGCAGCTGGTGGCGGTGGGCGACACCACGGCGTGGCAGATCGCCGACCAATTGGTGAGCGCCGCCGACCAGTACTGGGCCACGGTGCAGGCGCGGGACGCGATCGAGGTGCAGCAGGAGGCGCTGAACCTGGCGCGGCGGAGCTATCAGCGCGACCAGCGGGCGCTGCGGCTGGGCGCGCTGGCGCCGGGCGACATCTTCACCTCGCAGGCGCAGGTGGCGCAGGACCAGACCGCGCTCCTGCAGGCGCAGTCGAACTATCGCCAGCAGCTCGACCTGCTGCGGCGGCTGATCGGCGCCGACCTGGACCCGGCGGCGCAGGCGGCGACGATCGTGCTGGACGACGACCCCGGCGCCACGCCGCCGGAGGCGCCGCTCTTGACGGTGGACCAGGCGGTTGCCGCGGCGCTGCGGCGGCGGCCGGAGATGGACGCGCTGCGGCGGCAGGCGCTGGAGGACGAGTTCACGCTGAACGCGGCGCGCGACGGCCTGCGGCCGCAGCTCAACCTCACCGGCAGCTACGGCTCCAACGGGCTGGCGGGCGACCAGGTGCCGATCGTCACGCCGCTGGGGACACAGATCGGCGGCAGCGCGACCGGCTTCGGCTCGGCGCTGGGGCAGGTGTTCGGCTTCGGCTCGCCCACCTACGGCTTCACGCTTTCGCTCAACCTGCCGCTGCGCAACAGCGGGGGGGAGGCCTCGCTGGCGAACGCGCTGGTGGCGCAAACCAGCGCCGCCTACCAGGAGCGGAACGAGCGGCAGGCGATCACGCAGCAGGTGCGGCTGGCGGACACGCAGTTGCGCATGGCGGTGGCGGTGGTGAAAAGCGCGACCACGGCGCAGAAGCTGGCGCAGGAGAACGTGGCGGCGGAGCAGCAGAAATACCAACTGGGCTCGATCACGGTGTTCGAGCTGCTGCAGGCGCAGGTGCAGCTCAGCAACGCGCGGCTGACGCTGCTCGGCGCCTACACCGGCTACCAGGAGGCGCGCATCGCCTATGAGCGCGCCATCTGGACACTGCTGGACACGCTCCAGCTGCGCGTCAATCCGTAGCGCGGGCTGGCGCTAGCGCGCGGGGACGGCGGAGCGCACCGTCAGCGTCATGCCGGCCAGGGTGCCGCGGACGGCGGCGCGCGCGCCGGCGAGGCGGTTCAACGCCGCCTGCACCCGCGGGTTGGCGGGGGCGAGGGGGAAGAGGTTGGAGCCCACCACCAGGGCGTAGGCGGCGCCGGCCTTGACGCAGTTGCGCACGCAGGCGGCGTTGCCGGCCATGGAGAGATGCGCGGCGCACGAGGTGTCGCTGACCACGCCGGTGAGCGAGGTCTGGATGGGGCCGCGCGAGACCAGGAGGAAGAGCCCGATCAGCAGGATGCAGCCGGCGAGAGTGGCGCGCAGGGCGGGGTTGGGCATGAGTTCGGCTCGCGGGCGGAAATCTCCTACTCGGATGCGATCCGCTGCGTTCCGTGTAGGTGACCAGTATGGCACCCGGGGCGGACGAAAGTTGACGTAACCTGCATGTAACGCGAAAAGGGGCGAGGCGATCTAAAATGGGGACAACCTATGGGACGGTTGCAATCCTTGGTCAAGCCATGCCTCGGGCCGATCGTGCGCCGCGACCAGGCGGTGGTGCGGCGCGCGGCGGCCTGGCGGCCGCCGCGCTGGTTCCGGCTGTGGATGGTGTACGCGACCCGCGGTGGCGACGGCGGGCTGTGGGTGGGCGCGGGGCTGATGGCGCTGGGATTCGGTGGGCGGGAGCGGTGGCAGGCGTTCAACGCGGCGGCGATCGCCGCCGGACTGGCGATCCTGGCGTTCATGACGCTGAAGCGGGTGGCGCGGCGGCAGCGGCCGGCGATCCAGCACGCCTGGGCGAAACTGACGGCGCCGGATGAGCACTCCTTCCCCTCCGGCCACAGTCTGACGGCGTTCGCGATCGGCACGGCGATGCTGTGGAACTTCCCGACCTTCGGCTGGGTGCTGATGTTCTGCGCCGCCAGCGTGGCGCTGTCGCGCATCATGCTGGGGTTGCACTACGTCAGCGACGTGCTGATGGGCAGCGCGCTGGGGACGTTCATCGGCCTATTGAGCGTGCACCTCATCGCTCACGTGTAGCCAGCCCGGCCAGACCGCCGGCGACTTCGAATACGGCGCGATTGGGCAGGGCGGCGGCCTTGGCGCGCATGGCGGCGCACACGCCCGGCCGCAGCAGCGCGGCCACGGCGCGGTCCACGTGGCGCCAGGAGGGGATGGCGACGCCGAGGCCTTGGCGCTCGAGCCAGACGGCGTTGAAGCGTTCCTGGGGCATGGTGCGGCGG
>JAKAOE010000155.1 GCA_021823305.1 Acidobacteriota bacterium | reverse complement strand
AGCTCGACGCCCAACTGCAGTCCGTCCTGGCGCGCTTGCGCACGGAGGTGACGCCGTGAAATTCCGTTCCGTCCTCGCCCTGGCGCTGATCCTCGCCGGCGGCTTCTGGCTCTACGCCGCGCTGCGCTCCGGCCGCTACTATCCGCCCGGCCTCCCCGGCCTGCTGCCGCACAGCCGGGCGGGCAAGGTGGCGCTGGCCGAGGCGCCGCCCCAAACCCAGTACGAGCCCGACGAGCTGCGTGACATCAACATCTATCGCCGCGTACACCCCTCGGTGGTCAACATCACCTCGCAGATCATCCAGTACAACCTGCTCTGGGGTCCGGTGCCCGCCTCCGGCCAGGGCTCGGGCTTCTTCATCAGCCGCGACGGCTACATCCTCACCAACTATCACGTCATCGCCGGCGCGCGGCGCCTGACCGTCACCTGGACGCCGCAGCCGCACCAGACGCACCGCTACGCCGCCTCGGTGGTGGGCATCGCGCCGCAGCTCGACCTGGCGGTGATCAAGATTCCCGCCGCCAACGTGCCCGCGGTGACCCTCGGCGACAGCGGCAACCTCGAGGTCGGCCAGCACGTGCTCGCCATCGGCAATCCCTACGGCCTGCCCGGCACCATGACCCAGGGCATCATCAGCTCCATCCGCACCGTGCAGGAGGGCCAGCAGGACAACGGCCAGCCCGGCGCCGACATCGAGAACGCGATTCAGACCGACGCTCCGATCAACCCCGGGAACAGCGGCGGACCGCTGCTCAACTCGCTGGGCGAGGTGATCGGCATCGACACCCTGATCTACTCCCAGACCGGCTCCAACATCGGCATCGGCTTCGCCATCCCCATCAACAGCGCCAAGGCGGTGCTGAACGAACTGCTGACGACCGGGCATGTGCAGACCGTCTCCCTCGGCGTCGAGACCCTGCCGATCACGCCCGACGTGGCGCAGCAGTTGGGCCTCAACGTGGATCATGGCCTGCTGGTGCTGGGCGTGACGCCCGGCGGCCTGGCATCGCATGCCGGCTTGCAAGTGGGCAACGAACCCGGCTATATCGGCAACACGCCGGTGCGTTTCGGCGGCGACATCATCCTGGCCGCCAACGGCGAGGACCTGAAGGATCACTCGCAGTTGGGCAACATCCTGCTGCTGCAGAAGCCCGGCAGCACGGTCACGCTGACCGTCCTGCGCCACGGCCGCCGCATCCAGGTTCCCATCCGCCTCGGCACCGAGCGCTGAACGCCGGCCTCCGGGCCGATGTCAGGCGGGCAGCCGGCGCACCACGACTTGCGGCGCGAGCCGCCGCAGGTCCTCGGCGCGCACGCCGGCGCACTCCTTGGTGAGCACGTTGGCGGCGCCGCAGGCCGCCGCCAGCCGCAGCGTGGCCTCGACGGTCCAGCCGCGCGCCAGCCCGGCCGCCAGTCCCGCCACGGCGGCGTCGCCCGAGCCCACCGAGTTCACCGCCTGCAGGCGCGGCGGCTGCGCGTGCCACACCTCGCCCTGCGCCAGCGCGTAGATGCCCGCGGGGCCGTCGGAAATCACCGGCATGGCCACCCCAGCGGCGGCCAGCGCGCGCAGCGCCTCCGCCATCGCCTCCGGGGCGGCCAGCGGGCGGCCGAGCGCCGCCTCCGCCTCGCGCCGGTTGGGCTTGATCATCGCCGGCGGCGGCTGCACGCGGGCGCCGAGCAGCGCCCGCAGCGGCGCCCGGCTGGTGTCCACGATCGCCGGGCGGCCACCGCAGTCGGCCAGCAGGCGCACGTAAATGTCGTCCGGGCAGCCCGGCGGCACGCTGCCGGAGAGCACCACCACGGCGGCGCGCGAGGCCGCCGCCCGCACCTTGGCGCGCAGCTGCGCGATCTCGCCCTCGCTGACGGCGCCGCCGGGCTCAACCACTTCGGTTTCGGTCCCGTCGTCCTCCACCATCACGAACGCGGTGCGGGTCGGCGCCGCGATGCGCACCGCGTCGGCGCGAATGCCCTCGGCCGCGATCGCCTCCAGCAGGAAGTCGCCGATCACGCCGCCGAAAAATCCGACCAGCTCGACATTTTCCTCGAGCGCGCGCAGCACCCCGGCCACGTTCACCGCCTTGCCCCCGGCCGAGGCCACCACCTCCCTGGCCTCCAGATGCCCGCCGCGCTCGATCCGCGCCAGGCGAAGATACTTGTCCAGCGCCGGGTTCAGCGACACCGCGCAGATCATGAACCGGTCCCCGCCTGCCGATTGGCCGCGTGGAGTATCGGGCGCCGCGCCGGGCGCCGGGATCGAGACCGGTGCATGGCGTTTATAATAAATGGGAAACGCCATGGCACAACCGCCGAATCCCGCGCCTTCCGCGCCCACGCAGGCCCTTCCCGGGGTGGATCGCATCGTCGCCATCGGCAGCGGCAAGGGCGGCGTGGGCAAGACCACGGTCGCCGTCAACCTGGCGGTGGCGCTGGCCGAGTTGGGCTACGTCGTCGGCTTGCTCGATGCCGACGTGTACGGCCCCAACGTGCCGCTGATGATGGGCCGCAGCGAGATGCCGAGCGTGCAGGGCGGGAACCTGATCCAGCCGCTGCGCCAGCACGGCGTGCGCTTCATGTCCATGGGGCTGCTCAACCCGGGCGACAAGCCGGTGATCTGGCGCGGTCCCATGCTGCACAGCGCCATGCAACAGTTTCTGCGCCAAGTGGAGTGGGGCTCGCTCGATTACCTGCTGATCGACCTGCCGCCCGGCACCGGCGACATCTCGCTCAGCCTGGCGCAGAGCGTGCCGCTGACCGGCGCGATCGTGGTCACCACCCCGTCCGACGTCTCGCTGCAGGACGGCCGCAAGGCGCTGAACATGTTCCAGCAGCTGCACGTCACCGTGCTCGGCGTGGTGGAGAACATGAGCGGCTTCACCTGTCCGCACTGCCATCGCGACGTGGACATCTTCAGCCACGGGGGCGGCGAGCGCACGGCGGAGAAGTTCGGCGTGCCGTTCCTGGGCGCCCTGCCGTTGCTGCCGGAGGTGCGCCAGGGCGGCGACAGCGGCCGGCCGGTGGCGGCCGCGGGGCAGGACGCTCCGGCCGCGCGTCCCTTCTTCGAGGTGGCCAAGCGCGTGGCCGCCACCGCTTCCGCCCAGGACGGCGACGGCGAAGTGGTGCACGTGCGCGCCTGAGGTGGCGGCCGGGAGAGCGATGGAAGAGCGCGACTTTTTCAACGAAACCAACGAGCCGAAGAAAGCCCGGCTGCTCTGCCCCCACTGCCGCGTGGAGGGCGAGTACGCCGTGACCTGGGTGGTGCGGCGCAAGAAGCCCAGCCTGCCGCCGCGCGCCGACGAGCGCGACCGCGCCCGTTTCGCCAAGCTCAGCAGCTACATGGTGCGCCGCGACGACAAGATCGCCTGCGCCAACCCCCGCTGCCGCAAGACCTTCGAGATCACCGGCCTGCAGTCGGTGGTGTCGCTGTAGCCACGGCTTCGATCGCCTGCCGCAGCTCCGCCTGTCCCAGCTTCGCCACCGCGGAGAAAGGCAGCGGCGCGGCGCCGAAGGCGGCGGCCAGCCGGCGCAGCGCTTGGGCGCGCTGATTGCCGCCCAGGCGGTCGCACTTGGTCGCCACTAACTGGAGCGCCAGGCCGCGCGCGCGTAGCCAGTCCCACGCCTCCAGGTCGAGCGCCTGCGGCGGCACGCCCGCGTCGGCCAGCAGCACCCCCAGCCGCAGGTTGGCGCGCTGCGCCAGGTAGGCCTCGACCAGCGCGCCCCAGCGTTCGCGTTCCCCGCGGCCGGCGCGCGCGTAGCCGTAGCCGGGGCAGTCCACCAGCCGCAGGCGCCCGTGCGCGCCGAAGCGCACCTCGAACAGATTGAGCAGACGGGTGCGTCCGGGGGTGCGGCTGGTGCGCGCCAACTGGGCGTGGCCGGCGAGCGCGTTCAACAGGCTGCTCTTGCCGGCGTTGGAGCGGCCCAGCAGCGCGGCTTCGGGCATGGCGTCAAGCGGCAGATCGCGCACCGCGGCGCAGCTCTTGACGAACCCGACCCGCCAGCCCGCGCCGCTCACCGCCTACTGGTGGAGCGGTTCATCCGCCGGCTTGCCGTCGGCCGCCGGCGCGTCCGCGGCCAGCTTGGGGATGGGCTGCTCCAGCGCCCGCTCCAGCACCTGGTCCATGGTCTCGACGGTGTGGATCTGCAGCAGCGCACGCACGTTCTCGGGCACATCCGCCAGATCCTTCTCGTTGTCGCGCGGCAGGATGATGGTGGTGATGCCGTGGCGGTGCGCCGCCATCAGCTTTTCCTTCACCCCGCCGATGGGCAGCACCTTGCCGCGCAGCGTGATCTCACCGGTCATGGCGACGTCGCTGCGCACCGCGATGCGGGTGAGCGCGCTGGTGAGCGCGGTCGCCATGGTGATGCCGGCCGAGGGGCCGTCCTTGGGGATCGCGCCCTCGGGCACATGGATGTGGATGTCCAGGTTGCGGTAGAAGTCCTTGGGCAGGCCGAACAGATGCGCCCGGCTGCGGATGTAGCTCATCGCCGCCTGCGCCGACTCCTGCATCACGTCGCCCAGCTTGCCGGTCAGCGTCAGCTTGCCTTTGCCGTCCATCAGCGTCACCTCGGTGGACAGCATCTGGCCGCCCACCTCGGTCCACGCCAGCCCGGTCGCCAGCCCGACCTCGCTCTTCTCCAGGTTGCGCAGGTCGCGGTACTTGAGGATGCCGAGATACTCGCCCAGGTTCTCCGGCGTCAGCGCGACGCTGACCTGCCGTCCCTCCTTGACCACCCGCCGCGCGACCTTGCGGCAGACGTTGCCGATCTCGCGTTCCAGGCTGCGCACCCCGGCTTCGCGGGTGTAGCCATTGATCAGCGCCTGCAGGCCCTCGGGCGTGACCTCGAGGTTCTTCGCGGTCAGCCCGGCCGCCTTGAGCTGCTTCGGGATCAGAAAGCGCCGGGCGATCTCGATCTTCTCCAGCTCGGTATAGCCCGACAGCCGGATCACCTCCATGCGGTCCTGCAGCGCCTGGGGAATGGTGTGCAACACGTTGGCGGTGGTGAGAAACATCACCTGCGACAGGTCGTAGTCCACGTCCAGGTAGTGGTCGTTGAAGGAGGCGTTCTGCTCCGGGTCGAGGACCTCCAGCAGCGCCGCGGACGGGTCGCCGCGGAAGTCTACGCTCATCTTGTCGACTTCGTCCAGCAGGAACACCGGGTTCACCGTCCCCGCCTTCTTCATCATCTGCAGGATCTGCCCCGGCAGCGCCCCGATGTAAGTGCGGCGGTGGCCGCGGATCTCGGCCTCGTCGCGCACCCCGCCCAGCGACAGCCGCACGAACTTGCGCCCGGTGGCGCGCGCGATGGACATGCCGAGCGAGGTCTTGCCCACCCCCGGCGGCCCGACGAAGCACAGGATCGAGCCCTTGGGGTTCTTCACCAGCTGCCGCACCGCCAGGAACTCGAGGATGCGCTCCTTGATCTTCTCCAGCCCGTAATGGTCCTGGTTGAGCGTCTTTT
>JAKAOE010000154.1 GCA_021823305.1 Acidobacteriota bacterium | reverse complement strand
CGGGAGGAGATCGCGGCGGGGCTGCCGGAGCTGCCGGGGGCCAAGCGGCGGCGGCTGCAGGAGCGCTACGGCCTGGGCGCCTACGACGCGCAGGTGCTGAGCGCGAGCCGGGCGCTGGCGGATTATTTCGAGCAGGCGGCGGCGGCCACGCCCAACCCCAAGGCGGTGGCGAACTGGATCATGGGCGACCTGACGGCGCACCTGAAGGCGCAGGGGCGGGAGATCGGGGCGGCGCCGGTGCAGCCGGAGCGGATCGCGGAGCTGGTGGGGCTGATCGACGGCGGGGCGATCTCGGGCAAGATCGCCAAGCAGGTGTTCGCGGCGATGCTGGAGACGGGCGAGACGGCGGCGGCGGCGGTGGAGCGGCTGGGGCTGCGGCAGATTTCCGACACCGGCGCACTGGAGGCGATCGTGGACGGCGTGATCGCGGCGCACCCGGCGCAGGCGGAGCAGTACCGCGGCGGGAAGACGGCGCTGCTGGCGTTTTTCGTGGGCCAGGTGATGAAGGCTTCGCGCGGGCAGGCGGCGCCGGCGGCGGTGAACGAACTGCTGCGGCGGAAGCTCGGGTAGGCGGTGTTCGTACGCAAGCTCCAGGTACGGCTGAGCGGCCCGGCGGGGGAGCGGCCGTGCCCGCTGAAGGCGCTGGACAGTTTCGCGATGCGCAGCTTCACCGGCGAGACGCGCTTCGACGACACGCTGCCGGCGGGCGAAGGGCGGCTGGAGGCGGGGGCGCGGGTGCCGCTGGAGGCGCTGCGGGCGGCGCTGGAGGACTGGTTGCGGCGCAAGTCGTACCTGCAGGCGGGCGAGACGGTGAGGATCGAGGAAGAGGAGGCGAGCGATGCGGGCCGCTATTGAGTCTCGCAGATTACGGTGTCAGCCTACACCGGAGCCATGTGCGGCTTTTCCTCAAGAAAAGCCGCATCCATCCCGAGGGAAAACGACGCTATATTCTGCGAGACTCAATAAGGCGATCCTGCGGGCGCTGGGCGCGGGTGTGCTGCTGGCGGCGCTGCTGCCGGCGCAGATCGTGGGCACGTTGGCGGTGGCCGCGCCGAGCGCGACGCGCAATCCGAACTGGGCCGAGCTGGCGGCGACGGCGAAGCTGGGGATCGCGCTGCCCTCGGCGCCGCACACGCTGGTGTTGTGGAACTTCGCCGGCGCGGGCTTCGACCGGCTCGCACGCCAGAACGGCGGAGCGCTGGAGACCGGGTTGGAGGCGTGGATCAGCCTGGCGCGGCGGCCGGCGCTGAGCTTCGGGCCGCTGCTGATCCTGGAGGCGGCGGTGGGGCGGCGCTTCGGCGAGGGGCTGCACGGCTACACGGCGGTGGGGATCGGTGCGGGCTGGTCGTGGGGATCGTGGGTACCGTTCGTGGAGTACCGGCGGCGGGCGGGGTTTCATGCGACCTCGCCGGTGGACCATCAGATCGTCGTCGGGGTTCATTACATCTTGTTTGGCTGAGGTCCCGAGCCGCGATGCACGCCGCGTTTCGGATTTGCTCGCGCGCCGTGGTGGCGACCTATGGCCGGTTTCCGGTATTCGGCGAGCTGCGGAGTTCGATCGCGCTGATCCGGCGGGGTGACGAGCACCTGCTGCAGCGCCGGGCCGACGATCTGGGCTGGGCGTTTCCGGGCGGGATGGCGCTGTTCTGGGAGACCGACGAGCAGACCCTGCGGCGGGAGGTGCGGGAGGAGACCGGGTTGCCGGTGGTGGCGTGCCGCCTGCTGTTCGTCTATCACACCCGGCTGTACCTGCCCAGCCGGGTGAGCGTGTACGAGGCGGAGGTGGACGCGTCGCAGGCGTTGCGGGGATCGTGGGAGGGGGAACCACACTGGATGCGGCTGGAGCCGGCGCCGCAGCCGTTCTTCGAGGCGCAACGCGAGGTGCTGGCATACGCGCAGGAGCGGCAACGGAACGACCCTTTCCCCGAGGCCCGGAAGCATCCCCCGCTTTAGGCGTCTCCATCCCACCGCGTAAGAGCGGAGGTAGGGCGATGCTGCGAATGCAATGGCTGTCCACTTTGGCTTGCGGGGCGATGCTGGCGGTGGCGGCGCCGATAGGGGCGGCGCCGCAGGCCGGCACGCATCCTTCGCGCTCGGCGATGAGCGCGAATCAGCGCGCGGCCGATTTGATGAACACGATCAACAAGAGCGAGGTCAGCACGGCGGGCATGGTGGCGGACCGGACGAAGAACTCGCGGGTCAAGCGCTTCGCCGACATGCTGGTGAACGACCACAAGCAAGCGCAAACCAGCCTGGAGAGCGCGGCCGGCGCCAGCAACATCAGCCTGCACGAGGGCGCGGCGATGATGCACCACGACAAAATGATGCAGGAGCACATGGAGGCGATGACGCCGGAGGCGGCGGACCGGAGCTTCGCCGCCTCGCAGGTGCGCGAGCATGAACGCGCCATCCGGCAATTGGAGCGGCTGGAGCCGCAAATCACCGATCCGCAACTGAAGACCACGGTGACGGACTACCTGCCGGTGCTGCGGAAGCACCTGGCGGAAGCGAAGAAGCTGGAAGCCGAACTGCACAAGCCGAAGGCGTAGAGACGGCAACAGCCCGGCGAAGGCGCGGCGGCCCCGGAGCGATCCGGGGCCGTTTTGTTGTGGCCGGCGGCGGCGGTGTCACAATGCGGGCAGGGGCGGCGTTTACCGGACAGAGCGCGGGAGCGCGCCTGGGGATGAGCGGCCTGGACTGGACACGACCGGGGATGAAGGAAATGGGCGAAGCCGAGCCGGCGGAAGCGGCCGCGGCGCGGGAACGCGGCGAGGAGCGGGGCTGGCCGGAGGCGCAGTTCGCGGCGGTGTTCCAGGAGCATTACGCGCGGGTGGTGGCGGCGGCGGCGCGGCTGACGGGGGAACGGGCGGTGGCGGAGGAGATCGCCGACGACGCCTTCTGGAAGCTGTACCGGCGGCCGCATCTGCGGCGGGAGGGGAACAACCTGGGCGGCTGGCTGTACCGGACGGCGACGCGGATGGCGCTGGATGCGCTGCGCTCGCGCAAGCGGCGGCAGGTGAACGGCGCGCGGGCGGCGGCGGCGGGCGCGGCGGCGGAGGAGAAGACGGGGCCGCTGGGGGCGCTGGAGGAGCGGGAGCAAGCGGCGCGGGTGCGGCGGGCGCTGCGGCGGCTGCGGCCGGCCCAGGCGCAATTGCTGGCGCTGCGCACGAGCGGGCTGTCGTACGGGGAGATCGCGGCGGCGCTGCGGATGAAGGCGACGTCGGTGGGGACCACGCTGGCGCGGGCGGAAGCGGCATTCGCGCGGATTTATGGGGAGGAGGATGAGGCATGAAGCGGGAGGGCAGGATCGAGGATCTGCTGGGCGCGGCTGCGAGCGGGACAACGGATGTGGAGCGGGCGTGGCGGCGATTTGCGGCGCGGCGCGCGCGGGCGGCGGAGGCGGGGCACGGGGTGCGGCCGGCGTGGGTGGCACTGGCGGCGGCGGTGGCGCTGGCTGGGGTACTGGGATTGAGCCCGGGGGCGCGGTCGGCGGCGGCGGCGGCGTTGGAGGTGTTTCGCATCCACAACGTGACGGCGCTGCCGTTCGATCCGGCGGCGGCGGCGCCGCTGGCGAACCATGAAGTGGCGGGCATGATCCAGCAGATGCTGTCGGACGAGATCCACGTGTCGCTCGACGAGAAGAACATGGCGGCGGGATCGGCGCAGCAGGCTTCGCACCTGGCGGGCTTCGCGCTGCGCTACGCGCCGGAGTGGGGCGGGAGCGCGCCGGCGTTCCGGGTGCAGGGAGCGAAGGACTTCAGCCTGACGATCGACCGCACGCGGGCGCAGGGCATCCTGAACGAGGCCGGGGTGGCGGGGGTGGACCTGCCGCCGAGCCTGGACGGCGCGACCATCGCGGTGCGGATTCCGCGCGCCGCGGCGGTGCTCTACGGCGACTGCGCGGCGGCGGGAAACCTGCGCGGGCCGGGGGGGCTGGGGGCGAAGGGCAACTGCACGGTGCTGGGCGAGACGCCGAGCCCGGTGGTGGATCTGCCGCCGGGGCTGGACATGCAGCAACTGGCGGTGGTGGGCCTGCAGTTTCTGGGGATGAGCCCGGAGGAGGCGGAGCAGTATTGCCGGACGATCGACTGGACCTCGACGCTGGTGGTGCCGATTCCGCGCGGGAAGGCCACGTCGCGGGCGGTGGCGGTGGACGGGGTGCGGGGGCTGCTGCTGCGGCCGGCGCCGGCGCGCGGCGGCGAGCGCTATATGTTGATCTGGAGCCGGCAGGGTATGCTGTATTCGATCGCCGGCCCGGGCGACGGCAGTGCAGGATTGGCGCTGGCGGGCCGGCTGACGAACTGATTGCCGAACGAACTCGCCATTGAAGCCGCCGGTTTGCGCAAGCGGTACGGGCGCAAGCTGGCGTTGGACGGGCTGTCGCTGGAAGTGCGGCGGGGCGAGGCGTTCGGGCTGCTGGGGCCGAACGGGGCGGGCAAGAGCACCTGCCTGAAGCTGCTGCTGGGGCTGGCGCGGCCGACGGCGGGAACGGCGCGGTTGCTGGGGCGGCCGGCGGGCGAGGTGGAGTCGCGGCGGCGGGTGGGGTTCCTGCCGGAGCATTTTCATTTTCACGACTGGCTGAGCGGGGCGGAACTGCTGCGGCTGCACGGGCGGCTGTTCGGCATGGACGAGGCGCGGCTGCGGCAGCGGGTGCCGGCGCTGCTGGAGCGGGTCGGGCTCGAATCGCAGGGGAAGAAGCCGCTGCGCGAATACTCGAAGGGGATGCAGCAGCGCGTCGGGCTGGCGCAGGCGATCCTGCACGAGCCGGAGCTGGTGTTTCTGGACGAGCCCACGAGCGGCCTCGATCCCCTGGGGCGGATGCTGGTGCGGGACGTGATCCGGGAGCAGCGGGCGCGGGGCGCGGCGGTGTTTTTGAACTCGCACCTGCTGGGCGAGGTGGAGGTGAGCTGCGACCGGGTGGCGTTCGTGCGGGCGGGGCGGATACTGGCGACGCGCGACCTGCGGGCGCAGGCGGCGGGGGCGATGCGGGTGCGGGTGCGGGCGCGGGGCGTGCCGGCGGAATTCTGGCGGCGGTACCGCGGCGCGGCGCGGGATGGGCAGGCGCGCGACATCGAGCTGGCGGAGGAGGGCGAGGTGCCGAAGCTGGCGCGGGCGCTGGTGGAGGCGGGGGCGGAGGTGTTCGAGATCACGCCGCTGGCGGCGTCGCTGGAGGAGGAGTTCCTCAGGGTGATCGGGCCGGGGGCGGGCGAGGGCGGCGACTGATGCGCGGGCTGGGGCTGATCGCGGCGACGACGATGCGCGAGGCGGCGCGGCGCAAGCTGGTGGCGCTGGCGGCGGCGGTGGGCGGGGGGTTTCTGCTGCTCTACGGGCTGGCGTGGGATCTCGCGATGCGCAGCACGCACAACATCGTCCACGCGCCGAACCGGGCGGTCGAGCGGCAGGGCGAGGCGCTGTTCGTGCTGATGGGGCTGTACGCCGCCAACCTGCTGGTGGCGACGGT
>JAKAOE010000153.1 GCA_021823305.1 Acidobacteriota bacterium | reverse complement strand
CGCGCTGCAGTTGGCCCGCGTGGAGGCCGCCCTGCGGCAGGTGGTGCGCAGCAACAGCGCCGCCGTGCGCATGGCGCTGGTCGCGATTCTGGCCGAAGGCCATCTGTTGATCGAAGACGTCCCCGGTGTGGGGAAAACCACCCTGGCGCAGGCCTTGGCGCGTGTCCTGGACTGCCGCTTCCGCCGCATCCAGTTCACCAGCGATCTGCTGCCCAGCGACGTCATCGGCGTCAGCATTTATAACCAGGCGCTCGAGCGCTTCGAATTCAACCCCGGCCCGGTGTTCACCAACGTCCTGCTCGCGGACGAGATCAATCGCACCACCCCCAAAACCCAGTCGGCGCTGCTCGAAGCCATGAACGAGCGCCAGGTGACGGTGGACAGCCAGACGTATCCTCTGCCGCAGCCCTTCTGGGTGATCGCCACCCAGAACCCCTCCGAGCATCACGGCACCTATCCGCTGCCCGAGTCCCAGCTCGACCGCTTCCTGTTGCGCATCCGCATGGGTTATCCCAGCCCGGACGACGAGCGCGCCATCGTGCGCGGCGAGGCCGGCCTGCCCGCGCTCGAGCAGCTCGCGCCTCTGCTCAGCCTGTCCGGCGTGGCCCAGGCGCAGCGCGGCGTGCGCGCGGTGCGCGTCGAGGATTCGGTGCTGGATTACGAGCTGGCGCTGGTCGAAGCCACGCGCCGCCACTCCGGCCTCGAACTTGGCGTCAGCCCCCGCGGCCTCACCATGCTGCACCGCGCCGCCCAGGCGTGGGCGCTGCTCGAAGGCCGCGCCTTCTGCGTCCCCTATGACGTCAAGCGCCTGCTGGTCGCCGTCTGCGCCCACCGCGTGGTCGCCGTGGCGCGCCATGGCGAGCGCCGTTCCGAGTACGCCGAGCACATCCTGGAAGAGATCCGCGACTCCGTGCCGGTGCCCGAGTAGCCCGCCCCGCGCGCAAAACGCGGCAACTTGGAGACGCCCTGAGCGCCAGCGGGCGTGCGTTGCCGGGGATCGAAGCACGGCCACAGCCCGACCAACGCCGGGGTCCCCAGAGCGCTTGCGCTCTGGGGTGGCAACGGGAGGGCGTCCCAAGTCAGGGGTGGCCGTGCCACAAAAAGCGGGCGGCCGTAGTGCCGCCCGCTTGGTTTACCCATGCGAGGAGGGTCAGAGCCCGCCGCCGCCCTGGCAGGTGTCGCTCACTTTCTTCATTTTCGTGACCGTCAACTGCTCATTCGGCTGAGCGGCCCCGGCCGGGTTGGCGCCGGGTTCCTGCGGCGCCGGCGCCGCGGCCGTGCCTTCCACCGTAACCGTATGGCCGACTTCGGTGGACAGGTCCACGTTGTTGCTGGCGATCAGGTCGTACGTCTTCATCGTCGCCGAGTCGGTGAGCTGGTAGCCGTTGCCCGAGGCTGCCTGTTGCAGGCACCCGGTCGCGGTGACCTTGTTCTGCTGACTCTGCGTGGCCGATTGGCCCTGGTCCTGCGCGCTGGCCAGCGGCGTCATCGCCAAGCCGACCAGCGCTGCCAGCAACAGGGTGAGATAAGCCCAAGGTGTGGTTTTCTTTGCCATCATATTCCTCCAGAGTTCAAGCGTTTCGCATCAGCCCGAGGAAGAAGTGGCGAAGTCGGCGCCGCGGCGGGGACATGCCCTTCCGCGGCGCTTCGGGCTTTCTGCTGCCTTCCTGTCCGTTCAGTTGTTAGGGATGCCGCAGCCCGACGAGAGGTTGGGAGCCTGGTGCTATCGTGAACTCGGGGGTCTTGCCATGCCCATCGAGCTTACCGGCCGCCATTGCGCTCCGCTTCCCGCCGGCACGCCGCCGCTCGACGGCGAGGCGCTCGCCGCCTGCGCCGCTGCCGTGCCTCAGTGGCGGATCGAGGGCCGCGAGACGCGGCAACTTGGAGACGCCCTGAGCGCCAGCGGGCGTCCGTTGCCGGGGATCGAAGCTCGGCCACAGCCCGACCAACGCCGGGGTCCCCAGAGCGCTTGCGCTCTGGGGTGGCAACGGGAGGGCGTCCCAAGTCAGGGGTGGCCGTGCCACCTCCGGCGCGAGTTTCGCTTTCCCGACTTCGCCGCGGCTCTCGCTTTCGTCAATCGCATCGGCGAGCTGGCCGAAGGCGAACAGCATCATCCCGACATCGCGCTCGGCTGGGGGCGCGTCGCCGTCGCCACCTACACCCACTCCATCGGCGGCCTGAGCGAGAACGACTTCATCCTCGCCGCCAAAATCGACGCCCTCCCGCGCTGATGACCGCGGGGCTGCGGCCGCGGCTGGCCCCGCGTCGCGTCAATTCCTCGTGGAAATCTTCTGCCCCTCGATCAGCACCCGTTGGAAGAAATTGGCCGTCGCCTGGTAGGCGTGGATCCAACTGATCCAGCGCAGGAAGCCGTGGATCTCGTCCGGAATCACCATCTGCTCGAACGGTACGCCCTGCGCCCGCAGATGCCCCACCAGCGTGATCATCTGGTCGAAATCCACGTTGCGGTCGTCGTCGCCTTGGATCAGCAGCACCGGCGAGCGCCAGTTGGCGACGTAGGCGTCGGGCGAGGAATCGAACGCCAGGTTGCCCGGCTGCCCCGGCCCCGGACCCGCCGGCCTCCCGCCGCGCCCGCCGCGTCCGGGGAACTGCGGCGCGCGTATCGGCCCGCCGCCAGCGTAGATCGTGCTCCAATCCTCGACCCCGTGGAAGTCCACTCCAGCCGCGAACAGGTTGGAGTTGTGCGACAACGCCATGCCGGTCAGGTAGCCGCCGTAGGAGCCGCCCCAGATCCCGATGCGCTTCTTGTCCACTTCGGGCAGCGTGCGCAGGTAGTTGGCCGCCGCCACCACGTCGTCGTACTCCTTGCCGCCGTTGCGCCCGGTATGCGGCGCCATCCGGAACGCCCGGCCGTAGCCGATGCCGGTGCGGTAGTTCACCGACAGCACGTTGAAGCCCAGGCTGGTCAGGTACTCGTTTTCCGCGTACGCGTAGTGGTAGTAATCGAGGTTGTAGAAGCCCAGCATCATCTGCCGGCGCGATCCGCCGTGGACGAACACCAGCGTCGGCCGCGGTCCCGACCCGGCGTCGCGCGGCTCAAACAGCTGGCCGTGGATCTGCAGGTGGTCGGTGCTGGGGAAGATCACCTGCCTCGGCGTGACCAGCTTGTCCTCCGGAAAATCCGCCGGGAGCACGCCCAGCATGGTGCGCTGCCCATTGGCGGAGATCCGGTAGGGCATGAGCGGCGTGGTCGCGCTCGAGCCCAGCGTGATCAGCTTTTTCCCGTCCGCCGTCATCACCACGTTGAACTCAATCGTGTCGCCGCGCGTGATCGCCTGCGGCGGCCGGCTGCCGTCCAGCGGCACCCGCCACAAGTGCATCCGGTCAATGTCGTCCTGGTTGGAGGAGTACACCGCCTCCCGCCCGCCGGGCGTAATCAGGCAGTACTTGGTCTCGAACTGCCCCGGGGTCAGCAGCTTGGCCGTATTCGGCCGTCCATTCGTGACGACGTCCGATACCGAGTAGAGATGATTCCACCCGTCGGCTTCCGAGCTGAACATCACGAGATGGTCGGCGCCCACGTGGAAGGAGTCGCCGAACGGCGTGCGATAGAGCGTGTCGTCCGGCCGCGTCCCGCTCTCCCAGATGGGATGCGCGCTGTAGGTGCTGGTATTCGCCCACCAGATCTCCCAGTGCGGTATCTTCACGTCCGCCGGATGTTCCGCCCCCGGCTCCAGGAACGCCGGTTCCGGCCCGTCCGGCGGGGGCGCGTTGGGCAGGATGTGCTGCTGCCGCACGAACGCCAGATGGCGCCCGCTCGGCGACCAGCGCGGATACGAGTCCCGGTCCACCGACGGCTGCACGTAATGCAGGTAATTGCCGCCGAAGTTGTAGATCCCGATCAGCGCGTGGTCCACCCGCAGGCTGACGAACGCCAGCCGCTTCCCGTCCGGCGACCACTCCGGTTGCACGTTGTTGCCCTGCGCCCAGAACAGCGGCCGCGCCGGCGTCACCCCCGAGGTGGGCGCGATCCAGATCAGGTTGCGCGCCGGCCACACCACCCATTGCCCGTTAGGGCTCATGGCGATGTCCTCGCAATCCTCGTGGTTGCACCCCATCTCGCCCAGCAGCCGCGGCGCGCCGCCGTTGTGCACGCTCCAGACGTCCTGCTCCGGCTTGATCACGCTGCTGTCCGGGTCGGCGGTGTCGCCCAGCACGTTCTCCGAGTTGCCCCGCGCGTAGACCACGGTGCGCCCGTCGGGGCTGATCTGCACCGCCGCGATCGGCTGCCCGTCGTCCAGCGTGTAGTGCGTCACCTGCCGCGGCGTGAAGTCCGGCCCGTTGGCCACCATCACGTTGCGCACCCCGCGCAAATCCTGCACCCAGGCGATGTGTTCGCCCTGGCTGGCCGCCGTCAGCGAGCTGGGGAAGGGCGAGTCCATCACTTGGCGCAGCGTGAAGCCGCCCGGCGCCTGCGCCGCGACGCAGCCCGCCAGTGCCGCTAGGATTAGCCACCGAGCAGAGTTCATGCCCGCAAGCCTACTCCGCCCGCGCCCGCCCCGCAAGCCGCAACCTGGGTGCCGGCGCGGAGCCTATTGAGTCTTGCGTATTACGGTGTCAATCGCCACGGACTGGAATCGGGCCCGGCATCAAGCCGGGCCCGACGCGCTCGCTTCGGCAGTCGACGCTATATTACGCAAGACTCAATAATTCACCTGCAGTTGCGTGATGCTGGTGGCCGGCGTGTCCTGGCAGCCCACCGTGCCGGTGACCCCGGAGGTGATCTGCGAGCAGGCGTTGTCGTGCGCCGCGCGCGTTGCCTCCGCCAGCGTCCGCCCCTCGGCGATGCGGCAGGCGGTCTGCCCCCGGTACGTCAGGCACACCTGCACCCGGAAGCGGGCGGAGTGAAGCGTGGCGTAGACCAGGTACGCCAAGGCCGCGGCCAGCAGCAGCCCGATTGCCACGCGCAGTGTCTTCGGCATGCAACTCTAGTTTACCGGGACGATCCCGCGCCCGCTGCCTGCGCGGCGCCCTCGCTGAGCCCCGGCAGCCGTGCGCTCAACGCCGCGCCCAGTATCCCGGCCAGGTCGTCCACGAACCCCGGCTGCTGCGTGTTCAGCCCGCGCCAGTACTCCACCGCGCCCAGCCGCCCGCCCTCGCCCAGCGGAATCTGGCACCGCCAGCCGCTGAACTCCGCCGCCGCCGGCGCCGCTCCGTCGAGCGCCGCCCGCCGCCGCCAGCGCGGCGCCGCCGCCGGCCCCGCGCGGAACTCCAGCCCGTGAAACTCCAGCGCCTGGCCCGCCTGCCGCAGGCATTCCCAGAGCTGCTCGTAATCCTGCGCCCGTCCGATCTCCTGCGCCCAGTGGCGCAGCGCCACCTGCCCGTGCAGCGTCCGGCGCGGATCCAGCCGCCCCCGCCGCAGCAGCCGCCCCACCTCGCTGAACTCGGCGTAGCCCAACTGCTGCACGCCCAGCGCCGCCAGCCGCGCCAGCGCCAGGGTCACCCGCGCGTACGTCTGCCGCTCGCGCACGCCCGCCAGCGGCCGGGCCACCGCCGCCCCGCCGCCCGCCACCGCGTACAGC
>JAKAOE010000152.1 GCA_021823305.1 Acidobacteriota bacterium | reverse complement strand
ATCTAAGATGCCCGTGGCCTCGGGATGGTCCAGGAACCACAGCGTCATCGCCGCCGCGTCCTCGACGTGGAGGAAATCCCGCACCTGCTCGCCATCGCGATACTCGGGCCGGTGCGACTGGAAGAGCCGCACCCGGCCTGTCGCCCGGATCTGCTCGTAGGCCTTGAGCACCATGCTGCGCATCTCGCCCTTGTGCGCCTCGCCCGGCCCGTAGACGTTGAAGTACTTCAGTCCGGTGATCCCGTTCGGCCCGTCGAACGCCCCCGCGCCCCGCGCCCACAGGTCGAAGGCGTGCTTGGAGAAGGCGTAGGCGTTCAGCGGCCGCAACTTCGGCAATTGCGCCGGGTCGTCGCTATGGCCCAGCGCGCCGTCGCCATAGGTGGCGGCGCTCGAGGCGTAGAGGAAGCGCACGCCGCGCGCGCGGCACCACTCGGCCAGGGTCCGGGTGTAGGCGTAGTTGTTGCGCATCAGGAAGCCGGCGTCGCGCTCGGTGGTGTCGGTGCAGGCGCCCAAGTGGATCACCGCGTCGAACCGCGGCAACCCCCGGCCGCGCTCGATCCGCGCCAGGAACTCGTCGCGGTCCCAGTAGCCGGCGATCGGCAGCCCGGCGAGGTTGCGCCAGCGGGCATCGCTGCCCAGGGCGTCCGCCGCATGCACCGCCGCCCCCCGCGCGGCGGCGGCGCGCGCCACCGCGACGCCGATCAGGCCGGCGGCGCCGGTGAGCAACAGCTGGTGCTCGTGGGAGTCGGACGCCATTGGCGCTCATTCGGCGCATTGACCCCAAGCTGCGCCGGGATTGGAGTGCATAGTCATGGTAGCAGTGTGGCTGTTCCGCCGGACCAGTCTGCCCGGCGTCACTGGTTCGTAGCAAGTCGCGTCGCGCCCGCTGCCGCCCCCTGCGGGAACCACCGGGGTCGGGCGCAGGCGGGGGCCGGCGACCGGGCGCGAGTTGTGCCTGCGTGGCGAAACCGCCGCGGGTACCAATCGCGGCGGGTCGTCCGTCGAGCCAGCCCGATTGGCGCATGCGCTCGCCCTAGGGCGTCCGCACGAAGCGGTGTCGCGCGACTCGGGCGGCGCATTTAGTTGACACGTCAACTCGTAAGCCGGATACTATTTTTCGACACTCCCAGGCGCCGGAAAGCTCACGGTTTTGGGACTCAGAGGACGGAGGTCTGCATTTTTTCGGCGAATATGCTCCGACAGGCTAACCTGCAGCAGCTCGAGTCGGAAGCGATTCACGTCTTTCGCGAGGTTGCCGGCCAGTTCGAGCGTCAGGCAATCCTGTTTTCCGGCGGCAAGGATTCGATTACGCTTGCGCATTTGGCCAGGAAGGCGTTCGCGCCCGGGCGCTGCGCCATGCCGTTGCTGCATGTGGACACCGGCCACAACTTCCCCGAAACCATAGCATTCCGGGATTGGTTCGTCGAGCGAATGGGACTGCAACTCCTGATCGCCTCGGTGCAGGACTCGATTGATCGCGGTCGGGTCAAGGAGGAGACTGGACCCCATGCCAGTCGCAACGCTTTGCAGTCGGTGACGCTGCTGGACGCTTTGCGCGAGCATCGCGTCGATTGCGCGATCGGCGGTGCTCGGCGCGACGAAGAGAAGGCGCGGGCCAAGGAGCGAATCTTTTCGCACCGCGACGCCTTCGGGCAATGGGACCCCCGCAACCAGCGCCCGGAGGTCTGGAACATCTACAATGGCCGCCACCAGCCGGACGAGCATTTTCGAGTGTTCCCATTGTCCAATTGGACGGAGATGGATATCTGGCAGTATATAGCGCAGGAAGGCATTCCTTTGCCCAGCCTGTATTTTGCCCATCGGCGGCGCGTGTTTGAGCGCGGTGGCTTGATGCTGGCGGTGACGCCATTTGTGGCGCTCGAGCCGGGGGATGAGGCCGAGGAGCGCACGGTCCGCTTCCGAACCTGCGGGGACGCCACTTGCACGAGTGCGGTGGAGTCCGAGGCGGATACGGTGGCGGCGGTCATCTTGGAGACGGCGGCGGCGCGGGTCACCGAACGGGGCGGGCGCCTCGACGACCAACGCAGCGAAGCTGCCATGGAAGATCGCAAGCGCCAAGGGTACTTCTGAAGTATGGCAGCGGCCAACTCCGCCCTAGCGCCGGTACCCGCGGCCGTGCGCCTGATAGAACCGCTTCCCAGCGTCGTGTTGCGCGCGGAGATGGATCTGCTCCGCTTTACGACTGCCGGCAATGTGGACGACGGGAAGAGTACGCTGATCGGGCGTTTGCTCTACGACACCAAGACGATTTTCGAAGATCAGTTGCGCGCCCTCGAGGCCGCGAGCCGTCGTCGCGGCGACGATGGCCTCAACTTGGCCCTGCTCACCGACGGGCTGCGTGCCGAGCGGGAACAAAATATTACGATTGACGTCGCCTACCGCTACTTCGCCACCCCGCGGCGAAAGTTCATCATTGCCGATACGCCGGGCCACGCACAGTACACCCGCAACATGGTCACGGGCGCGTCCACGGCCGACCTCGCCCTCATCCTGGTCGACGCGCAGCGTGGAATTCAGACCCAGTCCCGTCGGCACGCGTTTATCTCCTCGTTGCTCGGGATACCCCATTTCCTTATCGCCGTCAACAAGATGGATTTGGTCGGATTTCGGGAGGAGTCCTACCGCGCCATCGTCGATGAGTTCACCCCTTTCCTGGCCAAGCTCGAAGTGAAGGACGTTGTCTTCATCCCGGTTTCGGCGCTGCGTGGAGACAACGTGGTTGAGCGCAGCCCCGGCATGCCCTGGTATGAGGGCCCGACGTTGCTCCACCACCTCGAGACGGTCAACATCGCCGTGGATCGGAATCTGTTGGATTTCCGCTTGCCGGTGCAGTGCGTGATTCGCCCCGACCCTTCCTTCCGCGGCTATGCCGGACGTGTTGCGTCCGGCGTCGTGCGCACGGGCGATGAAGTGGTCGTTCTGCCGTCCGGCAGGGCGAGTCGGGTTTCGGAAGTGCTGGGCGTGAACGGCGCCGTGGAGGAGGCCGCCGCGGGGGAGAGCGTGGTGCTCGCAATCGAGGACGACGTGGATGTGAGCCGCGGCGACATGATCGTGCGTCGCGGCAACATGCCGCTGATCGGTGTCCGCTTCGACGCAATGCTCTGCTGGATGGCCGAGGCCGCGCTCGACCCGGCGACGCGGTACGTGCTGATGCTGAACAATCGCACCACGCTGGCCTTCGTCGACCGCGTGGAGTACCGGCTCGATGTGGATTCGCTCCACCGCCAAGCCGCCGACGTCTTGCTCTGGAACGAAATCGGGCGGGCGCGGATCCATACCGCGCAGCCAGTCTGCTTCGACCCGTACGGCCGCAATCCGGACACCGGGAGTTTTATCCTGGTGGATCCGTTTACTAACGCCACCGTGGCGGCCGGCATGATCCGCGGCGAGACGCGCGAGGTCGCGCCGGCGGCGAACGCGCCGCGCTCCGCAATCTCGCCGGGGGTCGTATGGGAGCCGGGCGGCTTGTCCCGCGCAGACCACGAGCTAAGAAACGGCCACCGCGCCGCCGTCGTCTGGTTCACCGGACTCTCCGGCAGCGGCAAGACGACCTTGGCGCGGGCCCTCGAGCGTCGATTATTTGCGGCCGGCTGCCGGACGGCGTTGCTCGACGGTGACACGCTGCGCCATGGTTTCTGCGGCGACTTGGGGTTCAGCCCCGCGGATCGGATGGAAAACATCCGCCGCGCCGGGGAGGTGGCGCGCCTGTTTTCAGAGCAGGGCTCGATCGTGCTCTGCGCATTCGTCTCGCCGTTTCGTGCCGACCGCGATCGCGTGAGGGAACTGATCGGAGCGGAGCGCTTCCTTGAAGTCCATGTGGCGTGCGATTTGGAGGAACTGCGGCGGCGCGACACCAAGGGTCTATACGCGGCCTCGGCAGCCGGCGCGCTTACAAACTTGACTGGGCTGGGCCAGCCGTATGAATCGCCTACCGCGCCGGCGCTGGTGCTGTCCACCGGCGAAGGCGTGCCGGTTGCCGAATTGGTCGAACGCCTGGTAGCGCTGCTGGTGATGCGCGGAATCGCTCCGCGGGAGTGGAACCGGCATGAATAATAACGAAGCCATTGCCGCGGCGCCCGCCCCCCTGGCGCCGGAGCCACTGCCGCCGCAACTGGCCTGGGCCCCCCCGCCATCGTCCGACCATGCCGGCTTCCAGGTGGACATCTATCTCCACATCCTGCGCAAGTACCGCTGGCGGATCGCCAGTTTTGTGCTGGTCGCGACTACGCTGGTCACTTTGGGGGTGTCCAGCCTGCCGCGCGAGTACCGGTCCACTGCGGTCTTGCGTGTGGATCCCTCGGCCCTGCGCACGGTGGGCGAGACCAACCCCGGCGCCGGCAGCGATCAGGCAGAAGCGGACCGCCTCCTCGCGACCGAGGCAACGGTGGTGGCCAGTCCTGAAGTTATCCGTCATACGATTCAGGACCTGCAGCTCTATAACAACCCCGAATTTCGGCCCGCCGACCGGCGCAGCACGCCGGCCATCATGGCGCCATCCGCCGCCGACATGAATCAGGTGCTCAAGACGGTGACGGCGCGGGTCAGCGTTTCGCAGCCGTTCAATACCTACCTGCTGAGCGTCTCCTTCGAGGCTCGTTCCCCGCAGCTCGCGGCGCAAGTCGCCAACAATCTGCTGAGCAGCCTCATCCACGTGGATTTCAAGACGCGCGTGCAGGAACTGCTCGGGGCTTCCCAGTCGATGACCACGCAACTGGCGGCGCTGCGGGCGAAGATGGAGGCCAGCCAGCGCGCCCTCGTCACCTATGAGAGCGCGAACGACGTGCTCGAGGCGGATTCAAAGAACAACATTATGCAGGCCAGCCTCGACCAGGCCAACCAACAGTTGGCGATGGCGGAATCCAAGCGCATTCAGTTGGAGGCCGAGAACGACGCCGTGAAGGCCGGGGATCTCAACGCGCTTGAGGCGCTCGATCCCGGCGGGTCGCTGGCCGGGCTGCATAGCACCCTGCTGCAGGACCAAAGCAGGCTGGTGCGTATCGCCCAGGTGGACGGTCCCAAGCATCCCCTCTATCGCGAGCAGAACGCGATCGTCGCGCACGATCAGGTGGTCCTGGAAACCGCAGAGAAAGAGCTCGCCGCCCAAGTGCGGATCAAGTACGAGACCGCGCGGCGGCAGGAGGCGCTGCTGGTCCAGGATCTCAGCCGGAAAAAGGCCGCCATGGCCAACTTCAATCTCAAGGCGATCCAATACAATGCCTTGAAGGGCGCCGCCGACAGTTATAGTAAATTATTCTACCAGTTACAGCAAAACGTGCAGGACGCGAACGTGGCCGCCACCCTGCGCGCCGGTGGCTTGGCGATCATCGAGCAGGCGCAGCCCAATTCGCAGCCGGTGTTTCCCCGCCCTCTCTTGACGGCTGGATTGGCGTTGCTCGTCTCCTCCCTCGTCGGCGTGGGCGCGGCGCTGGCAGCCGGGGCGCTGGACCGCACGGTTTCCAGTCCGGACCAGGTCGAGGCTTGGTTTGGAGTAGCGGTGCTGGGCTCGCTGCCCACGGTTAAGGATCCGCTGGTTCTGGGCAGCCTCGCCAACTGGCACG
>JAKAOE010000151.1 GCA_021823305.1 Acidobacteriota bacterium | reverse complement strand
CGGCAGCAGCGTGGAGGGGTTCGGCGAGATAGAGGATGTTCCTGCCCTCGAACTCGGCGTGGGGGTCGAGCTGGCGGGGGACGTTGCCGTGCTCGAGCACGCCGTAGTGGCGGCAGAACGCTTCGGCGTCCGCGCCCAGCAGCGCGGCGATTTCGGCCTTGGTCCAGAGGTAATGGGCGCCCTCGCCTTCAGCCGGACCGCCGGGGCGGCGGTGGTGTTCGGGCACCGGGCTGTCGGCGTCCTGGGCGGAGTAGAAGCCGCCGTCCGGGGCGAGCATCTCGCGCAGGACGAAGGCACAGGTGCGTCGGGCGGCGGCGGCCAGATCGGGGAATTGGGTCGCCTGCCAGGCCTCGACCAGCGACGTGACCAGCTGCGCCTGGTCGTAGAGCATCTTCTCGAAATGCGGGACGCGCCAGGCGGCGTCGGTGGAATAGCGGTGAAAGCCGCCGCCGAGCTGGTCGTGCATTCCGCCGGCGATCATGGCGCGCAGCGTGGCGACGACCATGCCGCGGGCTTCGGCGCGCTCGGCCGCGCTGCCGAATTGGCCGTAGCGCAGGAGGAAGGCGTGGACGGCGGGGCGGGGGAACTTGGGAGCGGGGCCGAAACCGCCGAGGGCGGAATCGTAGGTGGAGCGGAGCTCGCGCCAAAGCTGGGGCCAGACGTGGGTTTGCAGGGCGGCGATGGACTCGCGCGTGGCGGGGGCGCCCTCCGCCTCGCCCTTGGGAGCGGTGGCTTCGGCGAGAAGTTTGCCGACGTTGGCGGCGGAGTCGAGCACCTGGGTGCGCTGATCGCGCCAGGCTTGGGCGAGGCTGGCGAGAACGCGGCGGAAGCTCGGCATGCCGAAGCGTTCCGCGGAGGGGAAGTAGGTGCCGCCGAAGAACGGTTGAAGACCGGGCGTGAGCCAGACCGACAAGGGCCAGCCGCCGCCGCCGGTGGTGGCCTGGACGAAGGCCATGTAGACGCGGTCCACGTCGGGGCGTTCCTCGCGGTCGAGCTTGATGGAGACGAAGTCGCGGTTCAACAGCGCGGCGGTTTCCGGATCGCTGAACGACTCGCGCTCCATGACGTGGCACCAGTGGCAGGTGAAGTAGCCGATGGAGAGGAAGACCGGGCGGTCGAGCGCGCGCGCCCGCGCGAACGCTTCCTCGCCCCAGGGATACCAGTCCACCGGGTTTTCCGCATGCAGGCGGAGATAAGGGCTCGCAGCGCCAGCCAGCCGATTCGGCATTTGGAATTAGTTTACTTGCCGCCCGTGCCGCCGGCGCCGGACTTCCGCGCCAGCGCGAAGTACCTGTCGAACCAACGTTTGATTTGCGTGCGGCCTTCGAAACCGTGCCAGGGTTCGACTTCAGGAGCCCCGGCGATGCCGCCGGCCAGAGTGCCGTGGACTTCGCGCGGGAAAGTGACGAGGCGGACAGGGACGCCGTCCTGGCGCAGGGCGCGGTACTCCTCCTCGGACTGTCCGATGGGGTCGGTGATGTCGGCCTGGCCCTGGAGCAGGAGCATGGGCGTTGTGGCTTTGGCGGCGTAGGCGAGCGGCGACTGGCGCCAGGCGTCCTGGGGACGGCGCCAGGGGCGGCCGAAGAACCAGCGGTCATACCAGGAGCCGTTCTCGGTGCCGTATTCGCTGTACTGGTCAATCACCGGAGCGCCGGCGATGATGGCGGCGAAGCGATGCGTCTTGCCTTCGAGAAAGCCGGCCATCTCGCCGCCGTAGCTGTAGCCGTAAACGCCGAGACGGCGTGTGTCCACGGGCGCGTGGGCGAGCGCCCAGGCAACGCCGGCGATCTCGTCCTGGAAGTCCTTGTCGCCGAGATCGTTTTTGTTGGCGGCGACGAAGGCGAAGCCGTAGCCGGTGCTGCCGCGCGGATTGGGTTCGAGCACGGCCCAGCCCTGGCGGGCGAACCACTGGACCAGCGGCGAGAACGTCTGCAGGAAGGCGCCGGTGGGGCCGCCGTGGGGCGAGAGGATCAGGGGGAACTTGCCGTCGCGGAGCGGCGCGGCGCCAGGGCAGGCGGGCGCGCGGGGAGCGTAGTAGAGAGCGTGGATGACGTCGCCGCCGACGCTGGGCCAGCTTACCTCCCGGGCTTGCACCCATCCGGAAGATGACCAAGACGAGTTGGCGCGGCTGAGGATGGTGGCTGGGCCGGGGAGGGATTTCGCGTAGGCGATTTGCGGAAGGCGGTTGGTGGCCTGCGCGATGAAGGCCCAGCCGGTGTGGGCGCGGTTGGTGGCGAAGCCCATGGCGGTGGGCGCGCTTGGCGACGGGAGCCAGGCGGCGGGGCCGCCGGCGAGATCGTAGCGCGCCAAGGCGAGCTCGGTGCCGCGCTGGGCGCCGATGAAGAGCGATTTGCCGCTACGCGACCACGCGAGGCTGCCGCGTCCGGCGGGCATGAGGGCGTTGTCGGAATCGCTCAGGTCGCGGATGGCGCCGCCGGCGGCGGGGATGACGTAGAGCGCGGAGACGCCGGGCGGGGTGTCGTGGCGGCTTTGGGCGGTGAGCGCGAGCTTGGAGCCGCCGGGGGAATAGGCGAGCGAGGAGACTGTGGAAGGCACGCCGGCGAGCGTGCGCGCATGGTGGGGCGCGGCGATGGAGACGATTTCGACTTCGTACTGGGGGCCGAGATTGCCGCCGCGACCGGGCGGGGCGCTGACGTAGGCGAGGGCGCGGGAATCGGGGTGCCAGGCGAAGGCCGCGGCCTGACGGGCGGCGGGGCTGAGCGGGATGGTTTTGCCGGTGGCGAAGGAGTAGAGCCAGAGGCGGTCGTGATGCGGGTCCTCATGGACGATGACAGCGTCGCGCTTGGCTTTTCTCGCTGCCTGCTGCGCTTTGGTCAGCGGCTGGCGGGCGCGGAGGGCGATCCAATTGCCGTCGGGAGAGACGGCGAACTGCTGGACGCTGAGCGGCAGTGCGGCCTTGCCCGCGCCGATCTGGATGGTCAGCGGGCGGGCTTCGCCGCCGTTGAGGGGCAGGGAATAAATGGTGCGGGCATGGTCGCGCTGGGCGAGGAAGAGAATGTCGCGGCCGCCGGGCGTCCAGGCGGGGGAAGTCTCGCCGCCGTGGGCGTTGTGGGAGAACGTGAGCTGTCGGGGCGGGCCGCCGGCGGTTGAGGCGAGCCAGAGGTGCGCGGCTGCGCCGGCGGCGGTGGAGTCGCGCTGGACGTAGACGATGCGGTGGCCGTGGGGGGAGAGCTGGGGATCGGCGACGGTCTGGTAGTGACGGAGGGCCTCGCTGGTGAGGCAGGGACCGTACTTCGCCCGCTGGGCGGCGAGCGGCGACGCGGCCGCGGCGAGCAGAGCGGCGAAGACAAAACGCAATTTCATGACGGACACCGGTTTCTATTTGGCGGCTTCGGCGAGGACGCCGGAGAGGACGAGTGCGCGGGCGGCGGCGATGTCGGCCGCCTGAACGCGATCGGCGGTGAGCGGGGCGATGGCGCGGCGGGCGGCGGCGAGGGCGGCCTGGAGCTTGCGGTTGGGCCGGAGGGGCTCGAGCAGGCGGAGCGCGTGGGTGGCGGCGATGAGCTCGATGCCAAGGACGGCGGCGGTATTGGCGACCACCTGGCGCAGCTTGAGCGCGGCGCCCATGCCCATGGAGACGTAGTCTTCCTTGTTGCCGGAGGTGGGGATGCTGTCCACGGAAGCAGGATGGGCGAGGACGCGGTTTTCGGCCACCAGGGCGGCGGCGGAGACCTGGGCCATCATGAGGCCGGAGTGGAGGCCGGGATCGGGGGCGAGGAAGGCGGGCAGACCCTCGTTGAGGGCCGGGTTGACGAGGCGCTCGAGGCGGCGCTCGGCGACGCCGGCGAGGCCGCAGAGGGCGATGGCGCAGTAGTCGAGAGCGTAAGCCAGCGGTTCGCCGTGGAAGTTGCCGCCGCTGAGGATCTCGCCGCCGCCGGGGCCGGGGAAGACGAGCGGATTGTCCACGGCGGCGTTGGCTTCGAGGGTGAAGGTTTCGCGAACGAAGCCGAGGGTGTCGCGGACGGCGCCGTGGACCTGGGGCATGCAGCGCAGGCTGTAGGCGTCCTGCACGCGGCCGCAGTGGCGATGGGAGCGGCGGATGGTGCTGCCGGCGATGAGCGCGCGCAGGCGGCGGGCGCTGATCTCCTGGCCGCGCTGGCCGCGAACCTGCTGCAGGCGCGGGTCGAAGGCGACCGGGGTGCCGCGCAGCGCCTCGAGCGACATGGCGCCGATGACTTCGGCGGCCTCGACCATGCGTTCGGCGGCGAGCAGGCTGAGCGCGCCGCAGGCGAGCATGGCCTGGGTGCCGTTGAGCAGCGAGAGGCCCTCCTTGGCTTCGAGCGTCAGCGGCTTCAGGCCGGCGGCCTTGAGGGCGGCGGCGCCGGGCAGGCGGCGGCCGTTGACCTCGGCTTCGCCTTCGCCGATCAGCACCAGGGCGAGGTGGGCGAGGGGAGCGAGATCGCCGCTGGCGCCGACCGAACCCTGGCTGGGGACGCGCGGCGTGACGTCGCGGTTGACCAGGGCGCAGAGCGCTTCGACGATGGCCGGGCGGACGCCGGAAAAGCCCTTGGCGAGCGAGTTGGCGCGAAGCACGAGCATGGCGCGCACGACGTCGTTGGGCAGCGGATCGCCGACGCCGCAGGCGTGGCTGCGGAGCAGGTTGAGCTGGAGCTCGCGGATGCGGGTGGGGGCGATGCGGACGTCGCTCAGACGGCCGAGGCCGGTGTTGACGCCATAGGCGGGCGCATCCTGGCGCAAGGCGCGGTCGACGACGGCGCGGCTGGCGCGCATGCGCGCGGCAGCGCGCGGGGCGAGGCGGACGGGGCGGCCGCCCTGCGCGACCTCGGCCACCTGCTCGAGCGTCAGACCGCTGCCGGCGAGTTGGAGGGCTGGGCTCATTGGTCGTCTCCCTCAGCGAGGCGGTATTTTTCAGGCAGCGGGCAGGCCTGGAAGGCGCGGTCCACGCAGACGTGGATGGTCTCGCCCTCGGCCAGCAGGAGGCCGTCGCTCGCGCGCAGCGCCTGGTACTCGAAGTGCACCAAGGGGCCGCGCTGGCGCGCGACCCGGGTTTTGATCGTCACCAGGTCGTCATAGCGGGCGGGAGCCTTGTAACGGCAGCGGGCCTCGACCACGGCGATCCTGCAGTCGTCGTCTTGTTCCATGTCGCGATAGCTGATGCCGTGGGAGCGGAGATGTTCGACGCGGCCGACCTCGAACCAGATGAGGTAGTTGGCGTAGTAGACGACGCCCATCTGGTCGGTTTCGGCGTAGCGAACGCGGACCTGCGTCTCGGTGGTTCGGCTCACTGGGCCGTCCTCGCGTAGTCGCTTTCCGGGGCGGCCAGATAGCGTTGCAGGACGTCGGCAAAGACGCCCTGGGCCTTGAGGATGAACTCGATGAGATCGCGCGCGGCGCCCTGGCCGCCGTTCTTCGCGGCGACGAAGTGGGCGGCGGCCTGGACCTCGGGCCGTGCGTTGGCGGGAGCGGCGGCGAGGCCGGCGGCGCGGAGGAGGGGGAGATCCACGATGTCGTCGCCCATGCAGCAGGTTTCCTCGGCGCCGCAGCCGGACTGGCGCCAGATGGACTCGAGCGCCTCGAGTTTGCGATCGGCGCCCTGGACCACGTAATCCATGCGCAGGTCGCGGGCGCGAAGCGCCAGCGACTGGGAAC
>JAKAOE010000150.1 GCA_021823305.1 Acidobacteriota bacterium | reverse complement strand
CCAGGACACTTGCAACAACCAGTACGCGCCCCTCAAAATCGGCGGTGGGGGAGGAGGCGGCGGGTGCGGCAGCACGCCGAGCATCTCGAGCGTCGGCATCACCGCAGGGAACTAAGAGGTACCGATGACACGCAATCGTTTTCGCGTCGGCACCGGTCGAGTCGGCTCGGCCGTGCTCCTCCTTTGGGCGCTGGCGGCTGCACCGCTTATGTCGCGGCCGCAGAGCCCAGCCCCCGCGCCGGCCCCGGCGGCGTCCACCGCATCCCGGGCCGGCGCGCCGCCTCGCCGCAATGCCGGGCCAGGGGTTCCGGCAGCTCGGGGGACACCGGCGGCGGCTCGAACGCCGCACCACCGCCTGTGGGTCACCGTGGCGCTGGTCGCTGCAGAAGTTGTGGTTGCCGTGCTGATCGTTCACCACCTCGCGAGGCGCGGGCAATGCTCCAACGGCTGCGTCGAGCAGGCGAGCGGAGTGCAATAGCGGGCGCCGCCCTGCATCGTTGCGGCGAAAACGCTGGTCTCAGTCGCCGCCCCGGTGTCATAATTCCGCCGCGGTCCAAATTTTTACCTCACGAGGTTGGCATGAAGAACATGAGCTGGCGCGGCGCGATCGCGCTGCTGCCTTTGTTGGCGCTGTGCGCGTCGCCGCTGGCGGCGCAGTTCCGCGGCCGCGGCGGCTTCCCGCCGCAGGGCCATCCCTACGATCCCAAGCCCGGCGACGCGCCCCCGGTGATCACCCATCACCAGGTTCAGATCAACGGCCAAACCCTGTCCTATACCGCCACCACCGGCCGCATACCGGTGCCCGACGGCGCCGGCAAGACCGAGTGCCACATCTTCTTCGTCGCCTACACGCTCGACGGCCAGCAGGCGGCGCATCGCCCGCTGACCTTCCTCTACAACGGCGGTCCGGGCGAGCCCGCCATCTGGGTGCACGTCGGCGGCCTCGGCCCGCGCCGCATCGTGCTCAACTCCAACGGCACCCTGCCCGCGCCGCCCTACCACATGGTGGACAACCAGCAGAGCTGGCTGCCCTTCACCGACGAGGTCTTCATCGACCCCTGCGGCACCGGCTACAGCCGCGCGGTCAACGCCAAGGCGCTCTACAACCTCTCGGCCGTTTCCGGCGACCTGCAGTCGCTGGGCGAGTTCATCCGCATCTACCTCACCCGCTACAACCGTTTCAGCTCGCCGCTCTACCTCGCCGGCGAGAGCTACGGCACCTTCCGCTCCGCCGGCCTGGCCGGTTACCTCACCGCGCGCGGCATCGCGCTCAACGGCGTGATCCTGCTCTCCAGCGTGCTCGACTTGCACACGCTCGAGGAATCGCCCGACAACGACCTGCCCGACGTGCTCTTCTTGCCCACCATGACGGCGACCGCCTGGTACCACCACATGCTGCCGCCCGACCTGCAAAAGCTGACCTTGCAACAGGTGGTGCATCAATCCGAGCAGTTCGCCTCGCACCAATACGTGCTCGACCTGCTGCAAGGGGACGCGCTGCAGGGCGCCGCCCGCCAGCAGGCCATCGCCCAACTGGCGCGCCTCACCGGCCTGCCGGCGCAGTTGATTGACGACTACAACCTGCGCATCAGCTCTTCGCTGTTCGACTCGCAGCTGCTGATCGGCAGGAAGGAGATCATCGGCCGGCTCGACGGCCGCATGACCGCCTTCAACCGCGTCCCCGGCGTGCAGCGCTCCGATTTCGACGCCAGCTGGACGCAGCGCCCGGTTTACACCCAGATGTTCCTGCAGTACGTGCGCCAGGATCTGGGCTACAAGACCGACGAGGTGTACGGCGGCGGCATCGACCGCTGGCGTTTCGACGTCAGCGACAACATGAGCCAGCTGCTCGAATCCGCCTTCGCCAAGAATCCTTACATGAAACTGCTGCTCGCCACCGGCTACTACGACTTCGCCTGCCCTTTCTACGAGGCGATGTACAGCATGCACCACCTCTTCCTGCCGCCCGCGATCCAGAAGAACATCACCGTCACCCACTACCAGGTCGGCCACATGATTTACCAGGACTCGACCGCGCGCGAGCAGCTCATGCGCGACGTGGATCACTTCATCACCACCTCCGACAACGTGCAGCCGAAGTAGCGCCGCGCGGCGGTCGCGACCCGGCGGCGGCGCGGGGATTCAACCCCCGCACCGCCGCTGGCCTTATCGCCCCTCTTCCAATGCCGCCTGGAGCAGCGGGTGCGGCTCGGACGCGAACGGGTTCACCACCGTGACGCCGTGCCAGGTGAACCCGTCCTGCATGTCCTCGGAGACGAGCGCGACGCACGTCGCCTCCGCGGCGACCGCCAACTGCGCTGCATCCCAGACGCCCAAGCGGTGCGCCACCGCGAGCTCCAGCGCGGCGTCCATCGCGGTCGCGGTCAGGTCCAGCACCGGCAGCAGGGCGCGCCAGCGGCGTACGGCGGCGAGCGCGTCGCCCGGACGGCAACCGGCTTTGCGGACGAGGACGCGGTAGAACTCACCCAACGTAAGAGCGGAAATGACGGCATCAGGCAGGCGCTCGACAATCTCCAGCGCGCGGCCGGCGGTCGCGGACCTGCCGCCGCCTTCGGCGTAGACGAGCACGTTCGTGTCCAGCGCCAGCCTCACGTCTTAGCGGTCGTACAGCTCATCCCGCGTCCAGGACTTCACCCGGAGCGGCTTGCGCGTCCGCAGATGCTCGAGTAATTCGCGCCGTGCCCGCGCCCGGCGCTTCGCCTCGCCCCCGCCGTCATCGCTGGGCAGGATGCGCGCCACCGCCCGGCCATGGCTGGTGATCGTGTAGCTCCTGCCGGCGCGCACGCCGCGCAAGAGCTCCGAAAACCTGCGGTTCGCCTCGGTCGCGGTGATGGAAATGTCCGTTGGCACAGACTTAAGTAGTGAATTGCACTATTGTACTGCGGTCTCAGCGGATGAGCCGGATGTCCACGCCGGCCTCCAGCCTGAACCAGCGGCGATCGGCGGTGAGCGCGGGAAGGCCGAGCCGGCGGGCCAGCGCCAGGCAGGCGCGGGCCGCTCCGTGCTCGATGAGCTTGGCCAGGACCTCGGGGTAATTCACCGCGCCGACGACCGCCGTCGGCAACGCCCGAGCGACGAGCGCCGCGCCTGGCTCGCCGTGCAGCACGGCGAGGATCGCGGAAGCGTCAAGGACGGCGGCTGGCATGGGCGGCGCGTCCGCGGCGGGCGGCGGACGGGGCGGAACCCGCCGCTTCGCGCTCGAACTCAGCGCGCCGGTCCGCGATCAGCTCGTCCACCAAACTGACGCCTTCGGGCACGTGCCGGCGGAGTTCTGCGCGGATCGCGGCCAGCGCGCGTGCCTGGGTGTAGATCACGATGCCCACGTCGTCCAGGCGCAGCAGCACCTCATCGCCGGGCCGCGCGCCCAGCGCCTCGCGCATCGCCTTCGGGAGCACAATCCGGCCATTGGCGCTGATCCGGGTTCTGACCACGTGTGGCATGCTGCCGTTATTTTGGCAGACCGGCAGTGGCACGGTGGCCGAAGTCAAACGCCCAGGCGATGGTCCCCGTCCGCGCCGGCGTGAACGCGGCGGTGACCACGCCGTCGCCGGTGCGCACCGTGGCGGCGCGGCGGTCCATTTCGGCGCGCACCAGCCGCCAGCCCGCGGGCAGGTGCAGCACGATGCGATAGCGGCCGCCGGCGACCACCGCGCTCTCTCCGCTCAGCCGTTTCGCCGCCGCCGACCAGTTCTCCTGGAGCAAATCCACGCCGCCCTGCGTGATGTGGCGGTTGGTGGAGACGATCTGCGGCCTCTCGAGCAGGCGGCGGATGGCGTACACCCGCGCCGCCTTCGCCGGCTGCGCCGGCGCGGTGAAGCTGGCGCGGAACGTGCCGAGCAAACGCCGGGTCCAGAACTCATAGACGAGGTAGCGCTGGCGCGGCCCGGCCGGCAGGCCGAGGTCGCGAAACGTCACCTGGGCCGCGGGCAGCGCGCTCCAGCTCAGCCGCGCCAGCACCGACCAGCGCTCGAACGGCCGCGCGATGTCCATCAGCCACCACGGGCACACCGCGCCCTCGCGTTCGGCGTCGATCGGGCCGGGGTTGGTGCCGCCGTCGGTGTTGCGCAGCCCGTCGCGCAGGTTGTTGGCTGCGGTCGGGTCGTAATCGTAGAGCTGCCCCGGCAGCGTGAACAGGATCGGCGACGAGCGCTTCGCGCCCTCCAGCTCGCCCGGGCGTGCGTAGACCGCGGCCGGATCGGAGAGCAGCAACTGCGCCCCCGCCATCGAGGTCAGCACCGGCCGGATCACGCTTTCGCCCGCGCCGCCGATGTCGGCGTGGTCGGGGTCGTTGCGCCACACCACGTTGTTCCAGGAGTTGTACTGCTGCAGCGTCGCCGGCCCGAAGCCGTCGGTGCCGAGCCGGCTGCCGTTGGCGATCCCGATCGTCTCCGGCAGCACGCCCCAGCAGGCCAGCAGATACGTTTTTGGCCCCAATTCCTGCCGGATCGCGCCCAGCACGTTGCGGAAGGCCAGCTCCGGACTTGAGCCCTGCCGCTCCAGCCACGCCCGGTCGGGGTAGCTGGCGTCGTAGAGCAGGTGCCGCAGCGTGTCCACCTTGACGTAGTCGTAGCCCCAGGCGTGGAGCTGCCGGAACGCCGGGCGGATCACGGCGTTGATCGCCGCCGGGTTCGCCCCGTTGAGGCCGTAATCCACCCAGCGCGCGCGCAGCGGCCTGCCATCCGGCCCGGGCAGGAACCACGCCGGGTGCGCCGCCGCCAGCGCGCTGTCGTCGATGCCGACGTTCTGCCAGATCGCCGGCTTCAGCCCCAGGCTGCGCTCGAAACGCGCCAGCCCGGCGAGGCCGGAGGGAAACTTCGCGTTGGTCGCGGTCCACTGCGCCGGATAGCCGTCGCGCGGCCGGAAGCCGTCGTCGAGCTGGATGTAGTCGAACCCGTAATCGCGCAACTTAGCCGCGAACAGGCGCGCCACCGCCCGCACCTCGGCCTCCGTCACCGTGTCGCGGTAGGCCCACCACGAGCTCCACCCTTCCACCGGCTGCTTCCAGACCGCGTACGTCCACGGCCGGAACCAGATCAGGCCGCGGACTTTCTGGTAGTAGCGCGGATGGAAGACAAAGAGCAGCATCGTCCCGCGCGCGGTGAGCGCGAAGCGCATGTGCTCGGGCGTCGCGCTGCGCGGCGTCAGCACCGCCGCCGGCGGGCCCTCCAGCACCCAGTCGTAGCGCCGGTCGTAGAAGGCGTGGTTGCGCAGGTTGAAGTCCGGGCCCGAGCTGGTGCGGATCAGCGCGAAGCGCCGCTGCGCCGCGCCGTAGGTTTCCGCCGCGAACGCCTCCGGACTGCCGGTGAGCACGCCGCGCAGCTCCAGCGGCGCCGCGCCGCGCGCGCTGATGCGGATCTTTTCCGAAATCGCGCCGCGCAGCCCGGCGCCCACCTCCTCGGTCACGCGCGCCGGGCCGGAGAGCGTGCCGCGGAAGATCGCGCCGCCGTTGTAGTCGAACTCGATGCGCCCGCTCGCCGCCTCGTAGCGCACCGCCGCCGCCGCATCGGGCGGCGCCGCGAACTGCGCCGCCGCCGGCGCCGCCAGCGCGCCCGCCAGAGCCAGCGCCCACCTCGCATCCCGCATGCCGGCTAGTGTAGCCGCGCTGGGCCGGCGCCGGTCAACGACTTC
>JAKAOE010000149.1 GCA_021823305.1 Acidobacteriota bacterium | reverse complement strand
TGCGCTGGCTCACGGCGGCCGCAGGTGGCGACGGCGTCAGGCTGGGGAACTGGCGCGCCAGCAGACGCCGGCACCGCCCCGCCCTGCTCGGGAGCTTTGGTCTCAGGCGCCGTGCCGCAGGACGTCGGCCGGACAAGCCCTCGCAGCCGCAACCCCTGCGGGCAAGGCCGCTGCGGCCGCGCCGACCAGGACTGCCGCCGCCGCCACCGCCAATGCGGTTGGCGTACTTGGCCGGACGCCATAGAGCACCGCTGCGAGCGCGCGACCCAGCAGTTGTGCGATCACCGTGCCAGCACCGACGCCCACGGCTGCCCAAGTCAACGGCCTGCGCAGCGCCTCCCAGCCCGCCTGGGCAGGGCTCGCGCCAAGCGCGAGCCTCACCCCAAACTCCGCCTGCCGCGCCGCGCAAATCTCGCGTGTCACGCCATAGATGCCGGACAGAGCGGCCAGCAGGGCGAGCCCGCCGAACACCGCTGCCGCCCAAAGGCGCGCGCGTGCCGGCTGACGCAACCGTGCAAGCTGTAGGCGCAACGCCACCGGCTCACCGACTGCGAACCCAGCCGGGGTGGCGCCCTGCGGCGGAGGGACGCGCATCACCGCCTCGCGGAGGATATCCGCCGCCCGTGCTGCGGGCACCGGCCCGAGGAACCTCACGACGACGGTCATGTCAAGGCTTGCGACCTGCTGCATCGGGAGGTAAATCTGCGGCGTGGGCGGTGCCCAGAGATCCCGGCTGCGGATGTCGGCGACCTCGCCGACCACGCGGCAGCCCACGTCGGTCCGGCAGACCGGGAGGTGTATTCGCCCCCCTATTGGCGATTCCCGGGGGAACAGCGCTCGCGCGGCGCTGGAATTGACGATCGCTACCGTGGCCGGGCCCGGGTGGTCGCGCAGGTCGAAGCGCCGCCCCGCCAACACCCTCACGCCGAGCGCCTGCCAGTAAGCCCCCCCGATACCTGTGACGCGCGAATACCAGAACGCCGCGAGGGGGGCGCCAACCGGCAGCGCCCGAAACGCCCGGAGGGGAGGCTGATCGCTTTCGCCGACCGCAGCCACGCCCGGCAGCCCACCAAGGCGCCGATTGACGGCCGCGAAAAAACTAGCCGCCGGGCTCGCTCGCCCCGGCACCGCGTCCACGTCAACCGAATCGGGCAGCGTCACTCGCAAAGAAAACGTGTTCGAGGGGCGCAGGCCCGGGCTGACATGCAGATAGTTGCTCAGGGCCCGCCAGAACAGCATCGCGAGAACGAGGAGAGCGGTCGCTGTTGCGCCCTGCCCGACGACAACCGCCGCGTGCCAGTTCGCCGCCACGGGCGCGGTGCGTTTAGCAGCGATCCGCGGCCTTCCTATCGCCTGGCCCAGCCAGTCCAATAGTATTAGCGCCGCCGCACCGGCGGCGATCAGGGCTGCGGCCGCCGTCGGGGTCGCCGCAGTGGGTGCCAACCGGACCAGCGACATGTGGACTTGTCGTGGCAGGGCATCGCTTCGCTCCAGCGCCGCCAAAGCGGCTAGCGAGGCCAGCCACGCCGCGACGCCCGCCGCCACCGCCAGCGGGGCGATCTCGCGGGCATGCCGAACCGCCAGCTTGCGAGGAGTTGCCCCAAGGGCAATGTGAATTTCGGTCTGCACCGACCGCCGGTGGGCTTCGGCAGCGAAGAGGGCGAGGATGCTGGCACCCACGCCGAGGACGATCACCCCCGCGAGGCACCACAGGGCGGGTAGCGCCGCGAGCAGCCCGGCCCTGCCGGGCTGCCAGCTCTGCAACCGTACCCAACGCGCCGCCGGCCCTCCGGGGGCGCGCGAGCCGACCAGCCGCGCCGCCGTGGCCGCCAGCGCAGCATCCGCCGCGCGTACGGGCGCGCGCGGCGCAAGGCGACCGACCATCGAGACCAGGCAGCGTGCACAGGGCTCGGTGCTGACCTCCCAAATGTCGGCGCTCCCGCCGAAAGTGTCCGCCGCCTGATCGAAGTTCCGGGGCAGGACCGCCGCCACGCGCCAACGTTCACGCGGCCGGTCGGCTGGCGCGACCCAGTGCCCGAGCGCACTCCTCGAGCTTCCGAATCGGGCCGCGGCAAAGCGGCGGCTGACCACGACGCAGCGAACCTTGCATGCCGCGCGTGTGACCCCGCCCACCAGTGCAACCCCGAGCGTTCGGAATAGCCCCGGCGAGGCGGGTTGCGATTCGAGTGTAAGCGCGCGTCCGCCAACAACCCAGAGATCCCCACGATCGGGAGGACCGAAGTAGCCGGCGCCGCTCAGGAGGCGTCCCTCGCCCGCCCTAAGGCGCTGGAACTCCGCGCCCGTGATGCGGTCCGCTGGCCAGCGCCCGCCGGGAACCAAAGCTAGCAGCAGTTCGCGCGGCCGCACGAAGGGGGGTGGGGCCCACTTCGCCGCCCAGGTCGGCGCCAAGGCCGACTCAGCCGCAGACACGCCGACGCCAACCAGGGCGACGATCAGCAAACTCGCGAGCGGCCGGCTCCGCAGGCGGCGCAGTGACTGAAGCATAGCGGCTACAGCCCGAGGTCCGCGGCGGCGGCCCGGAGGGGGCACGCCGCCGCACGTTGCCTCGGAAGTTGCTACCGGATGATACCGCAGCGCCCGTCACTGGCGCAGGAATTACACCCGAATCCGGTACCGTAGCAGTCGGTGTCGAATGTACAGAGGTAGTCGACGCATCCCATCGGGCTAGCCGCAACGGCGCGCACTGGCGCCGTTGGGGCGCTGAGCTGGGTCGCGGAGAGGCCTACAACGAGTGCAAAAAAGGCGGCGACGGCAAGGGCCGCGGGACCGGCCAAGTTCTTCGCGCTTTTCATACTCACCTCCATCGAGCAACCCGGGTTGGAATTAGTGTGGGTAGGGCGCGCGGCCGCCCGCCCCGGGCACCCCAAACTTCAACTCTCCGCGCCCACCTTGCCCGGCGCGCACCGGGGCGCGCGGCGTCGCCAACGCCCCTGGCGAGATGCCGAGCGCGCGAGCCAGAGCGTCCAGCCCTTGCGTCCCGACGCCGCCCAGCCATGCGCGCCGAACGATGCCTCGCGGGCTGATTTCAATCACCTCGGGTGTCAATTTGGATGTTGTAGGCGACTAGATCGCTCGGGTCGAGTTGCTTGAAGACAGGGAACCGACCGATCCCATAGGCCTCGACGTCGGCCCTGGTTAGATCGGGGGCGACGCTGACGAAGACAGGCCGGAACCTGCCCAGATCCAAGCGGCCCAGGAGGGCACGCCACCCGGGCCAGTTCATGTCGCAAATCTCGCATTGGGTTGAGAAGGCGAAAAGCAGGAGCTGCTTGCGACCAGCGCCGTAGCGGATGCTCAGGGGTTTGCCGCTCACGCCCACGCCCCGGAGGGCGGGCATGCGCTCGCCAATCCGAGGCAGCAGGGTTCGCCCTTCGGAGACCTCGGCGCGGAGATCTCTGTTTTGCCTGTAGAACAACGCGTCGGTGATCAAGAGCGCCAAGGCGCCGATTACAAGCACCGCAACCAGTATCCTCGCCTGGGAGGGGGCGGCCATTGCGGCAAGACTACCCCCCCCGGGGGGCGCATGTCAATACTTTGTACTCGTCCAGTAGATGCGTTTCACATCGGGGGCACTGCCGGAAGCACCGGGTTGCAGTTTTTGGAGGAACTGAGGTAGCCGAGCGCCTGATGAGGGCGGCCGGTGCGAGTTGTTGGCAGGCATGATCGAGGTCGGCGGCTGGCACAACCTGCGGGCGCGGATCGCGCACAACGCCGGGCCGGCCTACGTGCATTTGTGGAGCACGCTGGGCTCGTTCCGGAACAACCCGATGGGGATCAACTGGGTGGGGATCGTCTTCGGGCTGGGGTTCGTGGTGTCGTTCGGCTATTGGACGACGGACTTCCTGGTGGTGCAGCGGCTGCTGACGGCGAAGGATTTGCGGGCGGCCAAGCTGGCGCCGATCATCGGCGCGGCGTTCAAGATGTTCGTGCCGCTGATCGTGATCCTGCCCGGCCTGCTGGGGCTGGCGGTGCTGCCCTACAAATTGGTGGGCGCGAACGCGGCGGGGGCGGCGCACAACTACAACGAAGTGCTGCCGCTGATGCTGGCGCGCTACTGCGGGCCGGGGCTGCTGGGGCTGGGGGTGGTGGCGCTGATCGCGGGCTTCATGTCGGGCATGGCGGGCAACGTGAGCGCGTTCGCGACGGTGTGGACGTGGGACATCTACCGCCCGCTGATGAACCGCGGGGCGAGCGACCGGCACTGCGTGGCGATGGGGCGGTGGTGCACGGTGATCGGGGTGATCGTCAGCATCGGGACGGCGTACCTGGTGATGGATTTCCGCAGCATCATGGACTACGTACAGGCGCTGTTCAGCTTCTTCATCGCGCCGCTGTTCGGCACGGTGCTGCTGGGCATGCTGTGGAAGCGGTGCACGGCGGCGGGCGGGTTCTGGGGGCTGCTGGCGGGGATGGGCTCGTCCATCGGGATGTGGCTGTGGGTGCGGTTCCAGCCCTCGGCGCTGGCCTACGTGGCGCTGTCGCGGCACGCGCAGGCGATGGCGCAGGACATGTTCCAGGGGCTGTGGAGCTGGTGCATCTGCGTCGGCGTGACCGTGATCGTGAGTTATATGACCAAGCCCAAGCCGGAAAGCGAGTTGGCGGGGCTGGTGTGGCGCGTCAAACCGGCGCTGGCCGGCGCCGCGGCCGCCGGCGGCGGCGAGGGGGCGGCGTCGGCCGCGGCGGCGGTGCTGGCGGAAGAGCCGGTCGCCTGGTGGGGCCAGCCCTGGTTCTGGGCGACGGTGGTGATGGCGGTGTTCGTGGTGCTGAACATTCTGTTCTGGTAGGGAGGGGCGGTTGACGGGCTGGAGCCGTACGGATAGAGTACGTACATGGCGAAAGCAAGCCCGGCGGCGGCCGAGGCGCGCGGAGACCGGATCGAGCTGCGCGCCACGCGGCAGGAGAAGCGGCTGCTGGCGCAAGCTGCCGCTTACGAGCGCCTGGATTTGACCAGCTTCATTTTGCGCAACGCGTTGCCGGCGGCGCGCGACGTCGTGGACCGGGCGGAGCGGATCGTGCTCAGCCGCCGGGACTCCGTGCGCGTGCTGCGGCTGCTGGAACACCCGCCCGAGCCGGCGCCGGCGTTGCTGGCCGCCGCGCAAAGGCGCGCCGGGCGCGGGTGAACAGCGCGTGGAATGGCGCGAGGAGCCGATCGGGCGCCAGCACGACCGGGAGCGGTTCGATTGCGGCAGCGGCAGCCTGAACCTCTATCTGCGGCGATACGCGCGGCAGAACCACGTTTCCGGCGGCGCGAAAACGTTTATAGCCGGGTTGCCGGCGGAGCCCGCGCGGGTGCTGGGGTTCTATTCGATCAGCCCGGGGGCGATCGAATTTGCCGAAGCTCCGGCCAGCGTGCGGCGTGGACTGGGCCAGTACGAGATTCCGGTGTACCGGCTGGCGCGGCTGGCGGTGGATTTAGAGTTCCAGGGGCAGGGGTTGGGCGGCGAGCTTTTGCTGGCGGCCGGAGCGCGGGCGCTGGCGGTGGCTGCGCAGGTTGGCGGGGTTGCGCTGGCGATTGACGCGAAGGATACGCGGACGGCGCGTTGGTACGAACGATTCGGCGCGCTGCGGCTGCTGGACGATCCGCTGAAGCTGGTGCTGCCGTTGAGCGTGGTGGCGCAGGCGCTGGCGCGAGGCCCCAAGCGG
>JAKAOE010000148.1 GCA_021823305.1 Acidobacteriota bacterium | reverse complement strand
CGCTGTGTTCGTCCTGGCCCGTGTTCTCGAAGGCCCACTGCAGCGGATAGGTTGGGTCGTTGGGCATCGAATCGACCATCCGTCCGGGGCGCGCCGGTACCCCTCCCGGAAAGCGTATCGCCTCGGGCCGGCCCACGAAATCGGGCTCGACCTTGGCGATCGCCGAATCTGCGGTGAGCTCGGACAGGAGAGACGCCGTTGACACGGTGGGTGAATCCAGGCGATACCAGCCGGCGCCGCCCAACGGCTCAAGATAGCTGGCTGAGGTCGTCGCGCGTAAGGCCTCAAGTTCTGCCGCTGTGGCGGGTGACTTAAACTTCAGCAGAACGCGGTTGGCCACGACTGCGCGACCGTTAAGCTGGACGACGGAAGTCGCGGGGGCCGAGCCTCTACCGCGCCGACTCGCCCCGGGGGGGGGCGGCGGCGCAGGCTCTCGCGAGAGCGGGTAAAAGCAGGATCGAGCTTCGCATTGGTACCTCCAAGCGAGGCGAACGCGCCAAAGATGGCACGCTGGGGTCCGTTTGTCAACAAGAGAATATATGTTTCTTGGCGCTCGTCAGAAATGTCCAATTGTTTACCGTAAAGGGGGAGGCCGGCTAAGGGCCGCCCCCGCTCGACCGGCCTTCGCCCGATTACGTGGCCGCACCGCGCTGGCTTGTACAAGCATCGGGGCTCACCGCCGCGGTTTTGCCGCCACGATCACATCGTCTGGCGCTTGCTCTGACACATTGGCCACGGACCCGTGTGCGTCTCCGCCTACTTCCTGGCCGCCGCCGATGACCCAGGCCACGCCCGCGGGGAGGCAACGCGACGGATACTAATGACATGAGCGCACAGGACCGGCCGGTTGTGATTGTGGGCGGCGGGATCGCCGGGCTGACGGCGGGGTGGACGTTGGCACGGGCAGGCCGCGCCGTCGTGGTGCTGGAAGCCGGACCGCGGCCGGGTGGCGTCATCACCAGCACGGACGGCGACGGCTTTGTGATGGAGGGCGGCGCCGACTCGTTCCTGACCGTCAAGCCGGAGGGTGACGCGCTGTGCCACGAGCTCGGGCTGGAGGCCGAGGTGGTGGGGACGCTGCCCTCGGCGGGGGCGCAGATCCTGCACCGCGGGCGGATGGAGCCGCTGCCGGCGGGCTGGCGCATGGCGGCGCCGACGCGCCTAAGGCCGGTGATGGCGACAACACGGCTGCTGCCGCTCCGGGCGAAGATCGCCATTGCGCTGCACTGGCACCGGAAAGCCGAGCCACGCGACGACGAGACGGTGGGCGCCTTTTTGCGGCGGCGATTCGGGGATACGGGCGGGCGGGCGATCGCGAGCGCGATTGCCGGGCCGCTGCTGGGCGGCGTCTATGGCGGCGACCTGGAAAAGCTGGGAGCGGCGCAGGCGCTGGGCGTAGGCGCCAAGACCGGCCCGGCGCCGAAGCCGGGCACGCCGCTGTTTCACAGCCTGCGGCACGGGATGAGCGAGCTGATCGAGGGCCTGGCGGCGGGGCTGGAGCGGGCGCAACCGGGCAGCGTGCGCACCGGCTCCGAGGTGCGGACGATCGAGCCGGCCAGCAGCGCCGCCGCAGGCTACCGCGTCACGATCGCGGACGGGGAGGCGCTGGCGGCGCGGGCGGTGATAGTGGCCGTGCCGGCGTGGCGGGCGGCGGAACTGCTGCGCGGTCTGGATCCCGGGCTGGCGGCCGAGCTCGCCGCCATCCCTTACGTCTCGTCGGTGAACGTCAATCTGGCCTACCGGCGGGCGCCGGCGATTCCGGCGGGGCACGGCTTTGTCGCCGGCGGCGGCTACCGTCCCCTGCTGGCCTGCACCTTCGCCCACCAGAAGTTCCCCGGGCGCGCGCCGGCGGGGGCGGCGCTGCTGCGGCTGTTTTACAGCGCCGAAGCGGCGGAGTGGCCGGACGCGCGGCTGCAGCAGCGCGCGGCGGACGACGTCCGCGCCACCCTGCAGGTGGCGCAGGCACCGGACCGGGTGCATATCCGGCGCTGCCTGCGGGCACTGCCCCTCTACGGGCCCGGGCATGGGGCACGCATTGCCGCGGTGCGCGCCAAGCTGGTGCGCTGGCCGGGGCTGCGCCTGGCGGGCAACGCCTACCAGGGCGTAGGCGTGCCGGACTGCATCGCCAGTGGGCGGGCGGCGGCGGACCTCGAAGCCCTGCCATGAGGCTGCTGCAACTCCTGGGCAGCGAGGCGGGGTGGGAGGGCGGAGCGCGCGCCTTCGCCACCGGCGTGCAAGCCGCGCTGGGCGGCGAACTGCTGGCGCCGGCCGGGCTGCACGGCAGCGCGTTGGCGGCGCTGCGCCAGGCGCTGGAACGGACGCAGCCGGAGGTGGTGCTGGTCCATTTGGGGCTCGCCGGACCCGATCTGCTGATGTTGCTGCGCGAGCGCGGCATCCGGTTCGCGGCGTTTTTGCACGATTTCGCGCCCATTTGCCCCACCCAACGGCTCTGGCACCGGCGCGGTGAGCGCTGCTCGGGGCCGGGGCGGACGGGTTGGAAGTGCGCCTGGTGCGTCAGCGGCGGGGCGGCTCGCGGCGCCGCGGAACTGCCGCTGCGGACGCTGCTCTACCGGCACCGGCCGCGCACTTGGCGGACGGCGCTGGCGGGGGCGGAAGCGCTGATTGCGCCCTCGCGCTTCGCGCGCGAGCGCTGGATTGAGGAAGGCGCGCCGCCGGAACGGATCGCGGTGATCGTGCCCCCGGCCGCGGCAGCGCCGGCGGCCGCGCCCGGCGGGGGCGGCGCGCGGCGGGTGGTGTTCGACGGGGGGCGGGACGAAGGCGCGGGCGCCGAACTGTTGGCGGCGGCGCTGGAGCAGTTGCGGCGGCCGGTGCGGCTGGAAGTGGTGGGGAACGGCGAAGCGGCGGCGCGCTGGCGGACGGCGCTCGGCGCCGGCGCGGCGGGGCACGAGCTGCGTCCGGCGCCGCCCGGCGGCTGGCCGCCGCTCGATGCCGCGGCCGTGGTGGCGGCGCCGGTGCGCTACGAGGCCGCTTATAGTCCGGCGGTGGCAATGGCGCAGGCGGCGGGCGCCCGGGCGGTGGCGACCGCAGTGGGCGGGCTGGCGGAACAGATCGTGCACGGCGTCAACGGCTTCCTGGCGCCGCCGGACGATCCGGCAGCGCTGGCAGAGTCGCTGGAGGAGGCCTTCGCGGCGCCCTGGGACGCGGCGCTGGTGGCGGCGGAAGCGGGGGCCACGGCCGGAGCCGCGTTGCAGGCGGTGCGGCAACTTTTGGAGCGGATCGCCGGCGGCGATGCCGCCCCGGTGGTCGGCCTAGAGCATGGCGCCTGGCTCGAGCGGCGGGCGGCGGCGCGGGGCGAAGCCACCGCTGAGGGCGTGCGCGCGCTGGTCGCGGAACTGCGGCAGGCGCCGGTGGTGGAGGACATCGAGCTGGCGCTGGAGGCCCGTCAAACCGGCCGGCAGTACAAGCTGGCAATGAATCACGCTTTGGCATTCCTGCACGCCTGCGGCTGCCGGCGGATAGCGGTTCTGCCGGCGCAGGCGCCCGGAGCGGAGGCGGCGCGAGCCTTTCTGGCGACGTCGGGGATGGCGGCGGTGGAGGCGACGGAACTGCCGGATGGAATGCTGGAACTGCTCGGCGAAGACCAAGCCGCCGACCACGCCTGGATCCGGCGCCGCTTCCCGCAACTCAAAGCGTATGCAGGAGTTTCGCCCGCCGGCGCGGAGGTTTTCGCCGACCCGGGGGACTAAATTTTCATCCGGCTGTAACTTTGGCCGATGGTTCCCGTTGTCAACAGTAGGCGCTCCCACTGGGCCTTTACCCCTGGGCTCCGCCGGGGATGTGGGCATGGAACAAAGCGATTACCGCGAATTTTTCTCCACGCTGGCCAACCTTTCCCGCCTGGCGATTGTGCAGTTGCTGCGCCGCCGCAGCGCCACGGTGACGCAAATTGCCGAGAGCCTGGGCTTTGAGCAGAGCCGCGTTTCGCACTCGCTGGCGCGGCTGCAACGCGCCGGCATCGTCGCCTGCCGCTGGGAGGACAAGCGCAAGATGTTCCACCTGGTGGAGGATGTTGCGCCGGTGCTGCGGGATATCGAGCAGTACCTGGAACGGCGTCCGAAGGCGATACGCAGCGTGGACCGGGACTGGAACACGGCCTGGGCCGCGGCCTCGTCCGAATAGCTCCCGCCGCCGGTGGCCGCCTCAGGCGGCCTTGGCGAACAACGGCTGCGAGATCTCGGTCAGGCGGGCGTCAGCCTGCGCCTCTTCGCGCTCATTGTCGAGCAGCAGGCGGGCGACGCGCGACTCGCCGATGCGGTCGGCGAGCGCGCGCAGCGAGCCGTAACCGGAAACCTCGTAGTGCTCGATCTTCTGTGCGGCGATAATCGCGGCCAGATCGGCGCAGGAGGGGTCCAGGTCCTTGCCCTCGGAGATGCTCTCCTCGCCTTCGGCGATCAACCCTTGCATTCCCTTGCAGGGCTTCGGCTTGGCCCGGGCGCCGAGCAGTTCGAACGCCTGGTTGAGCCGGTCCACGTGGCCGCGGGTTTTGTCCAGGTGATCGTTGAAGGCTTGGCGCAGTTCGTGCGAGTGGGCGGCCTTGGCCATTTTCGGCAGCGCCTTCACCAACTGGTTTTCGGCGTGGAGCATATCCTCCATCTCGTCCACCAGCAGGGCTTTGAGGTCGGCAACGTTGTCGGGCATGGACGCTCTCCTTCGGCGGCAATAAGGCTACCGCGTGCGATGCGCAGCTATCCAATGCTTGTTGCTTCTTGGCGGGCAGGGAGAACGGCGGCTTAGGAGTGGTGCCGCAGAAGGGACTCGAACCCCCACTCCCTTGCGAGAACGTGGACCTGAACCACGCGCGTCTGCCAGTTCCGCCACTGCGGCACGTCCTGCCAGTTTACACCAGAAACGGCCCCGGGCCGGCGCTCAGGCGGCGGCGTCGGGCGGGCTTTTGGCGCGGGGCGGGGCGGAAACGTCGGCGGAGGGATGGGCGGGCAGATCGAGTACGAAACGGGCGCCGTGATCGGCAAGCCCGACGTAGCGCAGGCTGCCGCCGTGGGCGAGGGCGATCTTGTGGGCGCCGAACAGGCCCAGGCCCATGCCCTGGGGTTTGGTGGTGAAGTAGGGCTCGAAGAGGTGGGCGCGGGCGGCATCGGGGACGCCGGGGCCGGTGTCTTCAACCCAGGCGCGGGCGCCGGGCGGGGCGCCGGAGATGCGCTCGGTGTGGACCACGATGCGGCCGGAGGCGGCGCCGATGGCCTCGATGGCGTTGAAGAGGAGATTCACCAGCACGCGCTGCAGGTCGGCCGCGCTGCCCTCGATCAGCGGCGTGGGCTGCAGGTCCTCGGTCACTTCCAGGCCGGGGCGGGTGCGCCAGAGCGGGCGGGTGAACTCAACCGCGTCGTGAGCGACGGCGGCGAGGTCCACCGGGCCGGGCTGGCCGCCGCCGGCGAGGTAGTCGCGCAGCCGGCGGACGATGAGGCCGCCGTCGCGCGCGGCGCGTTCGATCATTTCGCGGTACTTGCGGCGCTCGGCGGGCGGGGCGTTTTCCTGCAGATCGAGCACGGCGATGGCGCGGCGGATGATGTCGAGGGCGTGGTTGAAGTCGTGGCTGAGGCCGGAGAACATCTGCGCCACGGCGCGGTGGCGGGCATCCTCGACCGCGTGCTGGCGCAGGTCGGTCAGGGCGGTGAGGTCGGTGACCAGGGCGACGGTGCCGGCCAGGCGGCCGCGC
>JAKAOE010000147.1 GCA_021823305.1 Acidobacteriota bacterium | reverse complement strand
CGCCGACTGGGAAGCGGCGGCGCAGGCGGCCGAGCCGCTGGGGGTGCGGGTAGCGCGGCTGCGGCTGGGCGTGGTGCTGGCCGCCGGCGGCGGGGCGCTGGCGCGCATGCTGCCCGCCTTCCGCCTGGGCCTGGGCGGCCCGCTGGGCAGCGGCCGCCAATATCTCGCCTGGGTGCACCTCGCCGACGTCCGCGGGGTGCTGCTGGCGGCGCTGGCGGAGGCGCGCTATCGGGGCGCGATCAACCTGGTGGCGCCGGAGGCGGTGACCAGCCGCGGCTTCGCCCGCGCTCTCGGCCGTGCGCTGCACCGTCCGGCGATCCTGCCGGTGCCCGCCTTCGCGCTGCGGCTCGCCTTCGGTGACGCGGCCCAGGTCTTGCTGGCGGGCCAGCGCGCGGTCCCCACGCGGCTCGAGGCGCTGGGCTACCGCTACGCCTTCCCCGAACTGGCTCCGGCGTTGGTGGACCTGGTGCGCGGCGCGGCGGCGGCCTGAGGCGGGCGCGCGCGCCCCGCGGGCTTGCGTGGCGGGGGCGGGATTGGTCATGCTAGAAGGCATTGCAGTCCGGCACAGCACTGTCGCAGCGGGCGGTACGCCGTGCATGAGGTCCGCGTCGCCGATTGGCTCTGGCGCCCGGGGCGGCTGAACCGGCTGCGCGCCTGGCTGCGGCGCGTGGCCCAGGCGGCGCGCACGCGCTACTGGTTCCCGCACGTACCGCTGGCGCTGGCGCTGGCGGCGGCTGGCGGGCTGTTGCTGGAGGCGGTGGTCAACGCCCAGCGCGCGTTCCTGCTGGCCGACTTTCCCCGCCACCTGATCGCCTTCCGGCCGACGAGCATGCCCGACGTGCTGATCGGGCTGGCGATGCTGGCGATGTCGGTGGGGCTGCTGTTCCGCTCGCGCTTCGCCTGGATCGTGGCGGTGGTGCTCACCGGCTCGCTGGTGCTGAGCGCCGCCATCCTGGGCGGCGGGCATGGGGGACTGGTGGCCTACGACGCGGCGCTGCTGGCGGCGCTGCTGGTCTCCTACGCCTGGTTCGACCACACCAGCCTCGCCGCCGGCACGCTGTTCGCGGTCACCAGCACGCTGCTGCTGCTGATCTACGCGGTCTTCGGCACGCTCTATCTGGGCGATCAATTCTCGCCGCCGATCCACGACGCGGTCACGGCGTTCTACTACGCGGTGGTCACCATGAGCACGGTGGGCTACGGCGATATCACGCCGCACACCGCGCACGCGCGCCTGTTCGCGGTCTCGGTCATGCTGCTCGGGCTGGCGGTGTTCGCCACCTCGGTGACCGCCATCGCCGGGCCGATGATCGCCAAGATCACCGCGCCCAAGGAGAAACGCATGAAACGCTCGAACCATTTCCTGGTGATCGGGGCGACGCCGCTGGCCTACAACACCTATCGCGAGTTCAAGAAGCGCAACCAGCCGGTGACGCTGGTGATGCCGCAGCCGCCGGTTGCCGGCGAGATCGCGCCCGAGGACCTGATCGTGGGCGACGCCAACAGCCTGGAGACGCTGCGCCGGGCCGGCGCCGACCAGGCGCAGGCGGTGCTGGCGATGCGCGCCGACGACAGCGACAACGCCTTCATCGTGCTGGCGGTGAGGGAGCTCCAAGGCAAGGCCAAGACGGTGGTGGCGATCAACGACAGCAAGCATATGGAGCGCATCCGGCTGGTGCAGCCCGACATCGTGATCGCCCCCGAGGTGCTGGGGGGCGAGCTGCTGGCGATGGTGTTGAGCGGGGAGGCGGTGACCAGCGACTTCCTGCTGCAGCGTTTCTTCTCCGGGGCGGGCGCGCCCCGGGGGTGAGCGGAATCGGGTAGACTCGAACCAGCGTGTGCTCCGGGTTGCGGGGAAAAGCCCTCGGCGCGCCAATTTCTGTCCGATCGAGAGGAAAATCACATCATGAGGCGATGGTTTGCAACCGGTCTGCTGATCGCTGGACTGTTCGCGACGGGCGCGGCGGCGCAGGGCATGCGCCCGGGCATGCCGCCGATGATGAAGCCGCCGGCCAAGCCGGCGCCGGTGCCGAAGGAGCGCACCGTGGTCACCCACGCCAGCGTCACCATCGCCGGCCAGACCATCCCCTACACCGCCACCGCGGGCACGCTGCTGCTCTACAACGACAAGCAGCAGGCCACCGCCAGCGTTTTTTACATCGCCTACACCAAGGACGGGGCGGACGCGGCCGACCGGCCGGTGACCTTCGCCTATAACGGCGGTCCCGGCGGCGCCTCCGCCCTGGTGGACATCGGCGGGTTCGGGCCGCGCCGCATCGACTGGCCGGCGCCCGGCTCCGACGCCGGCCAACTGCCGCCCTACCGCATCGTCAATAACGGCGACAGCATCCTGGACGCGACCGACTTGGTGTTCGTGGACGCGGTGGGCACGGGCTACAGCCGCATCGTGGGCAAGGGCACGCCGAAGATGTTTTACGGCATCAACGAGGACGCCTCCACCTTCGCCCAGTTCATCACGCGCTACGTCAAGCGCTTCCACCGCTGGGACTCGCCCAAGTTCCTGCTGGGCGAGAGCTACGGCACCACGCGCAACGCGGTGCTGGCCTACGACCTGGTGAACCAGGGGGTGTACCTGAACGGCGTGATCATGTGCTCGACCGTGCTCAATTTCGAGACCGCGAGCTTCGGCCCGGGCAACGACCTGCCGTACGAGCTCTACCTGCCCTCGTACGCCGCCGCCGCTTGGTACCACCACCGCATCCAGCCGCGTCCGGCCAGCCTGCCGGCGCTGCTCGACCAGGTGCGGCAGTTCGCCGCCGGCCCCTACGCCGCGGCGCTGTTTGCCGGCGCCGACCTGCCGGCGGCGCAGGAGCAGAAGGTCGCGGCGCAATTGCAGCAGTACACCGGCATTCCGGCCGCGACCTGGGTGAAGGCGCATCTGCGCATCAACGCCAGCATGTTCCGCCGCCGCGTGATGGGCGCGGCCAACGAGCAGCTGGGCCGGTACGACACGCGCTTCACCACGCCCGAGCTGCAGCCGCTGCTGCCGCTGCCGGGCCGCGGCGGCCAGGGCGCCGCCTCCACCGCGATCATGGGCGCGCTGACCGCGGCGTTCGACAACTACCTGAGCCAGACGCTGCACTACCACAGCGACCGCATCTACACCCAGCTCAGCTTCGCGGTGAACCGGCAGTGGGACATGCACTTCTTCCCGCCGCTGAGCGAGCTGAGCGGCGGCGGCGCCGCCCCGGACGTCTCCACCGCGCTGGCGCGCGCCATGAACAACGATCCCGGCATGCACGTGCTCTTCAACAACGGCTACTTCGACCAGGCGACGCCCTTCTTCGCCACCGAGTACACCGTGGCGCACATGCCGATCACCGCGGCGGAGCGGGCCAACATCGAGTTTCAGTACTACCCGGTGGGCCACATGCTCTACGTCAACCCGCAGGCGCTGCCGATGTTGCACAAGAACATTGACGCCTTCATCGCGGCGGCCGCGCCGCAGGCGCGGTAGGGGGCAGAGCCATGAAATCCCGCTTTCCAGCCCAAGCCGTGCTGTTCGCCTTGGCGGCGGCGGCGCCCTTTGCCGCCGCCCAGATGGGGCCGCGCCCGCCGGCGCCGCCGGCGCGCGCCGCCCAACCGCTACCGGTGCCGAAGGAGCGCGCCGTGGTCACCCACGCCAGCGTCACCATCGCCGGCCGGACGATCCCGTACACGGCCACCGCCGGCACGCTGTTGCTCTACAACAGCAAGCATCAGGCGACGGCGAGCATGTTCTACATCGCCTACATCAAGGACGGCGTCACCGATCCGGCCACCCGTCCCATCACCTTCGCCTACAACGGTGGCCCGGGATATGCCTCGGCGCTGGTGGACGTCGGCGGGTTCGGTCCGCGCCGGCTGGTGTGGCCGGCGCCGGGCGACACCGCCGCCTACCAGCCGCCCTACCGGCTGGAAAACAACGAGTACAGCATCCTCGACAAGGCCGATCTGGTTTTCATCGACGCGGTCGGCACCGGCTACAGCCGCATCGTCGGGCGCGGCACGCCCAAGATGTTTTACGGCTTCAACGAGGATGCCGCCTCGTTCGCACAGTTCATCCAGCGCTATCTCAAGCGCTTCCACCGCTGGAACTCGCCCAAGTTCCTGCTCGGCGAGAGCTACGGCACGACGCGCAACGCCATCCTGTCGGACGACCTGATCAGCCAGGGCGTCTACCTGAACGGCGTGATCATGTGCTCGACCGTGCTCGACTTCGCGACGCTGAACTTCACGCCCGGCAACGACCTGCCCTACATCGCGTATCTGCCGTCCTATGCCGCGGTGGCGTGGTATCACCATATGCTGCATCCCCGGCCGGCGACGGTGGAGGCGGCGGCGCAGGCGGCGGAGCACTTCGCTTCCGGGCGCTACCTCGACGCGCTGTTTGCCGGCTCGGCGCTGCCGGCGGCGCAAAAGAGCCAGATCGCGGACCGGCTGGCGCAGCTCACCGGCATTCCCGCCAGCCTGTGGCTGAAGGCCGACCTGCGCATCTCGCTGTCGCTATTCCGCCGCCGGGTGATGGGCACGGAAGGCCCGATGACCGGCCGCTACGACGGCCGCTTTACCGTTCCCGAGCTCCAGCCGCTGCTGCCGGTGCCGGGCCGCGGCGGCGTCGGCGCCAGTGACAGCGCCATCACCGGCGCGCTCACCGCCGCCTTCGACAACTACCTCAGCCAGACGCTCGACTATCACAGCAGCCGCGTCTATACCCAGGTCAGCGGCACTGTCTTCCGCTTCTGGGATTGGACTTTCCATCCCCCGCTGGGCGAACTCGGCGGCGGCGTCGGCACGCAGACGTCACGCAACGTCGCGCCCGCGCTCGCCCGCGCCATGAACAACGACCCCGGCATGCAGGTGATGTTCAACAACGGCTACTACGACATGGCGACGCCGTTCTTCGCCACCAATTACACCATTGACCACATGCCGATGGCGCCGGGGCGCCGCGCCGGGATCCGCGAGTACTACTATCCGGTGGGCCACATGCTGTACGTCAACCCGGCGGCGCTGCCCGCGCTGCAGAAGAACGTGGAAGCGTTCATCGCCGGCGCCGCTCCGCACGCGCAGTAGGCGGGAGCCCATGGCCGCCGCGGCCGACCCGCACGAGCTGGCGCGCTTTGTGGACGCGCAGCAGGGCGTCCAGGAAGCTGCGCTGGCCGAGTTGCGGGCGGGGCGGAAGCGCGGGCACTGGATGTGGTTCGTGTTTCCGCAGCTTGTCGGGCTGGGGCAGAGCGAGATGTCGCGGCGCTACGCCATCCGGTCGCTGGAGGAGGCGCGGGCCTATCTCGCCCATCCGGTGCTCGGCCCGCGGTTGCGGGAATGCGTGGCGGCGGTGCTGGCGGCCGAGGGGCGCACGGCGGAGGAGATCTTCGGCTATCCGGACGTGCTCAAATTCCGTTCGTCGCTGACATTGTTCGCCCGCGCCGCGCCGGGCGAGGCGGTCTTCCGGGACGCGCTGGCCAAGTACTACCCCGCCGGTCCCGACCGCGAAACGCTGCGGTTGCTTTGACCTTTCGCGCGCCCCGACCTATAGCCGGTTGATCTGGGGGATATGGTCGAAGTGGGCGTCGCGCGCCAGCAGGGCAAGCGAATGCTGCAGCACCAAGGCGGCAATCCACATGTCGTTGGTGGGGATGGGAGTACCCTGCCGGCGGAGCTGGCGGAAAAGGTTCGCGTAGTGGTACGTGGTCTGATCGTCCG
>JAKAOE010000146.1 GCA_021823305.1 Acidobacteriota bacterium | reverse complement strand
GGGTTGTTCCGGAACGAGCCCAGCGTGCTCCACAAATGCACGTAGGCCGGCCCGGCGTTGTGCGCGATCCGCGCCCGCAGGTTGTGCCAGCCGCCGACCTCGATCAGCCCCAGGATCGGGATCAGCAGCGCCCCCGCCCAGATCAGCATGAACTGCAGCACTTCGTTGAAGATGGCCGAGCGCAGCCCGCCCAGCGCCACGTAAATCGCCACCGTGATCGCCGACACCCAGATGCTGAAGTGGATGTCCCACCCCAGCACCACCTGCATCACCAGCGCCATGGCGTACATGTTGATGCCCGACACCAGCACCGTCATCACCCCGAACGACACCGCCGCCAGCGCGCGGCTCGACTCCCCGAAGCGCAGCTTCAGATACCCCGGCACCGAGTGCGTACGCGAGATGTAGTAGAAGGGCATCATCACCAGCCCGAGGAACACCATCGCCGGGATCGCGCCGATCCAGTACCAGTGCGTCGCCAGGATGCCGTACTCGTAGGCCGACGCCGCCCACCCCATCAGCTCCAGCGCACCCAGGTTGGCCGAGAGAAACGCCAGCCCCGCGATCCAGGCCGACATGTCGCGCCCGGCGAGGAAGAAGTCCTCCCCGGTCCTCGCCCGGTGCTTGAGGTAGAACCCGATCGCCAACACCAGCGCGAAATAGAGCGCGATGATCGCGATATCCACCGGCGCCAGGTGAACCAGATGCCCGCTCGACATGGGGCGGATTATAGCAGCGGTTCCGGCGCGTGCTAGCATCCAGTTGCGGATGAACTTCAAGCCCTTCCTGCTCGATCAGTGGCTGCAAGAGCACGCCGGCGCCGAGTTCGATCTGGGCAGCAGCACCGGCCCCCGCTGGACGGTGCGCGAGCTGCTCGCGCTCACCGGCGACGCCGGCCGTGCGGCCGATGCCTTGCTGAACCTGCGCGTTCACTATCCGCCCACCGCCGGCGCCCCGGCGCTGCGCGAAGCCATCGCCGCGATGCAGGGCGTCCAGCCGGAAGACGTCGCCGTTTTCGCCGGCGGCGGCGAGGCCCTGTTTCACCTCTTTTATGCCGCGGCCGAGCCCGGCGCCAACGTCATCATCCCCTATCCTTGCTACCCCGCCCATGAGGTCCTTCCCGAAGCGCTCGGCCTGGAAGTCCGCCGTTACCATCTGAGGCGTGAGAACGGGTACGCCGTCGCCCTCGACGAGGTGCAGCGCCTCGCCGATCGCAACACAAAGCTGCTGCTGGTCAACTCGCCGCACAACCCCACCGGCGCCACCATCAGCGACGGCGAAATGCAGGCGCTGCACGATTTCGCCGCCGCCCGGGGCATCCAGTTCGTTTCCGACGAGGTCTTCCATCCCATCTATCACGGCCGCGCCGCCCAATCCGCGGCGCGCCTGCCGCAGGCGACCGTGGTCGGCGATCTATCCAAGGCGCTCTCGCTCGGCGGCCTGCGCCTGGGCTGGATCGTCGAGCGCGTCGCCGCCCGCCGCCGCGCCTACCTGAATTCACGCGAATTCGTGACCGTCTCCAACACTCCGATGGGCGAATACCTCGGCGAGATCGCCATCCGCCACCACGAGCAGGTCCTCGCCCGGACGCGCGCCGTCACCCACGCCAACCTCAAGCTGCTCGAGGAGGTGATGGCGCAATCCGCCGCGGTGCTCGACTGGGTCCGCCCCGCCGGCGGCATGACCGCCTGGGTGCGGCTCACGTCCGGCGGCGATGCGCGCGCATTCTGCCAGGACGCCTTGCACTACGGCTTACTGCTGGCCCCCGGCGAGGGTTGGGGCTTTGCCGACCACTTCCGCATCGGCTTCGGCGTCGGCCCCGACTGGTACCCCCGCGCCATGGAACGCTTCGCCGCGCTGGTCCACGACCACGCTCGCGATGCTCGCGTCAACGCGTAACCCCGGTCGCGTACCGGGGGCGCGCGACTCCCGGCGTCAGCCGTTCACGACAAATGGCGCTATACTTGAAGACAAATGGCAGCAGCCGCGCAAGCCGTTGCCCGCGCTCTCGGAGGCCGCCGCGCCTTGGGCCGCGCGGTCGCAGGGGAAACCGACCTGCAATCCGCCATCCGCGAAGGCTTCCCGCGCGCCGTGCTGGACGAAGTCCTTCGCGCCTCCGGCCTCGGCCTGCGCGAGCTCGCGTCCGCTCTCGACCTTTCGCCCCGCAGTTTGCAGCGCCGCCGCCATTCCGGTCGCCTGGCGCCGCTCGAATCCGACCGCCTTTACCGCCTTGCCCGCATCTTCGCGTTGGCCCAGGAGACCCTCGGCGATCGCGAGCGCGCGGTCCACTGGCTCCGAACCCCCATCCGCGCTCTCGGCGGCATCGCGCCCCTCGCCGCGCTCGACACCGAGCCCGGCGCCCGCCAGGTCGAGAACGTCCTCGGACGCATCGCCTACGGCGGCATCAGTTGATCCGCCTCTATCGCCTGCTGATCCGCCGCTTTGCGGCCAATCCATTCGACGGCGAAGGCTCATTTCGTTTCGGCGGCCGCTGGTCGAGTGCGGGAACCCGTCTGGCCTACGCTTCGGAATATCAGTCGCTGGCCATGCTTGAGTTCCTCGTCCACCTCCAGCCCGGCGACGCCCCCGACGAGCTCGCGCTCGCCGTCGCCGACGTTCCCGACTCGGTCAGTCGCGAGCATCTGCGTACGGAGGGCCTGCCACGCAATTGGCGTGCCACCGCCGCGCCGGGCGCGCTCGCCCGCTTCGGCGACGACTTCGCGCGGCTCGCGCACGCTTGCCTGCTCTTTGTGCCCTCCGCGCTGGCGCCCAGCGAGCGGAATTGCCTGATCAATCCCGCCCATCCCGAGTTCGCGCGCATCCAGGTACGGCCGCTCGAGCCTTTCGCTATCGACCTGCGACTGACGCAGGGGCGACGCTAGGCAGCCCCGACCAGCCCGTCAATTCCCGAAGTTCCACAGCCCGAACGCGCGCAGCTCCGCTTCCAGCCCCTGCTTCTGCAGCTCCGCCTTCACCTGCGCCGGCGTCCAGGGCGCATCCAGCCGCTGCGGCCGGTCGGCGATGTAAAACGCCATCACCGCCAGCTCGGCCGCGTTGCGGATCAGCACCGCGTGCCGCACGTGGTCGAACGTGTCCACGATGGAATGGTGCGTGTAGCGGTAGTCGGGCGAGTTCTGGCCCAGGTTGATCCCGGGCACGCCCGCCAGAATGAACGGCCCGCTGTCGGTGCCGAAGCTGCTGCCGTCGTTCAGCCGCGGCGCGCCGAAGCCCGCCAGCAGCCGCGCCAGCGGCTCGAGCTCCGGGATCACCGCGTCGTGCCCGCCCACCTGCATCGCGTCGATCGGCCCCTGCCCCTCGTCCAGGATCAGCGCCGCCACGGTGTCGCTCATTTCCGCCGCGTGCCGCTTTACGTACGCCTGCGAGCCGAGCAGTCCCTCCTCCTCGCCGGTGAACAGCACCACCCGCACCGTCCGCCGCGGACGGTACCCGCTCGCCACAATCGCCCGCGCCGCCGCCAGCGCCGCCATCGCGCCGGTGCCGTCGTCGGTCGCCCCCGCCGACAAGTCCCACGAGTCCAGATGCCCGCCGATCACGATTACCTGGTCCGGCTCGCTTGTTCCGCGAATCTCGCCCACCACGTTCGCGGTCGGCACCGGCCCGGTGATCGTGTTCTGGATGTTGACGTGAATGCGCACCCCGGCCGCTCCCGCGCGCGCCATCAGCCGCTGCAGCAGCGTCTGGCTCTCCGCCGTCAGGTTTACCACCGGCACGTGGTAGACCGTATTGAACCCGAGCACGCCGGTGTGCGTCAGGTTCATCCCGGCCGAAACTCCCGCGCCCTGGCCCGCGATCACCGCCGCCGCTCCCGCCGCGTACGCCGCCTTCAAGAACCCGTCGAGCTGCGTGAACACGCTCATCGCGTTCTTCGGCGCCGGCCCTTCCGGCTGCAGCAGCAGCGCCTTGCCGCGCCAGCCCGCCACGTTGCGCTCCTCCGCCCGCAGGTGATAGGCGTTCACCGCGATCACGGGCGCGTCCAGCCCGCCCGCGGGCGTCGAGCCGGTCCATCCCATCGCGTCCGCGTGCAGCACCTGGTTCGCCGCGCCGATGATCCGCAGATGCGAGAACCCGCGCGTCCAGCCCTGGTCCAGCGTCCAGGGCTCCTCATGCACGTCCTCGAGCCCCGCCTTGCGCATCTCCCCCAGCGCCCACGCGATCGCCTGGTTCGCCGCAGGCGACCCCGTCACCCGCCCGCCAATCTCGTCGGAGAGATACTCCAGTTCCTGGTTCGCCCGCGAATCCAGCAGCGCCCGCCCCGCCACCGCCGCCAGCGCCCGGCTCTCGGTCGTCGGTGTCGCCGCCGTTTGCGCCCGCGCCTGCGGCGCCAAGCCGAAAAAGGGAAGGGAAGCGGCCAGCGCCAGGAGAGCAGCGGATGAAGGTTGCATCCCGCCATCATAGAGCACTCCGCCGCTTGCGTTCCGCCCGTCCGGCCTGAAGCCAACCTGAAGCGAAAGTAAGAGTCTGAAGCCAACCTGAAGACGGATTTACCCGCCCGCCGCGCAAAAAATGCCTGCCCACGCGATACATTCGCCCGCCCCGCCGCTCATGGTTGCACTTATCTCTGCCCGTGATCAATTTGGCTTCGGCCCGCCGCCTGCAAGTACCGGCAGCAGCAATGCGCCGCTTCCCCCTCAAGCCATTTTCCCGCCTGCTGCCCGCCTTTCTCCTCGCCGCTCTCGCCCTCTCCGCCTTCGCCGCCCCGCCGCCGTCGTTCACGCTCGCCCAGGTCGTCCGCCTCGCCCTCGCCCATAACCACACCCTGCGCGCCGAGCGCACTCTCATCGCCCAGGCCCAGGATAATCAGATCACCGCCGGTCTCCGCCCCAACCCCGTCTTCGATACGGACGCGCTCTTTCTCCCCGTCTTCAGTCCCAGCGCCCTCACCCACTCCACGCTGAACAACTTCTCCGAGTTCGACGCCGGCGCCAGCTACACCTTCGAGCTGGGCGGCAAGCGCGCCGCCCGCATGCGCGCCACCGCCGAGCAACACGCAGTCGTTCGCGGCCAAGTGGCGAATGCCAGCCGCCTGCTCGCCTTCCGGGTGCAGCGCCGCTTCATCCAGGTTCTGCTGGCGCAATCCAACTTGAGCTTCGCCGGCCGCGACCTCGCCAGCTTCCAATCCAGCCTCGCCATCAGCCGCCGCCAGTATCAGGCGGGCAGCATCAGCCACGGCGACCTGCTCAAGACCCGCCTGCAGGCGCTCGCCTTCCAGAGCGACGTCATCGCCGCCCAAGTGGAGCTCACCCGGGCCGAACTCGCCCTCCGCCGCCTCGCCGGCTTTTCCTCCCTGCCCGCGCGCTTCACCCTCGCTGGCCGGCTCGCCTATCGCCCGCTCCGCCGCGGCCTCAGCCAGTTCGAGGCCCAGGCCCTCCGCCGCCGCCCCGACCTCCTCGCCGCCCGGCGGCAGGTGGTGGCCGCCGGCGGCGCGCTCCATCTCGCCCACGCCAACGCCGTGCCCGATCTTACCGCTACGCTCGACTACACCCATCTCGGCGGTCTCAACAACCTCAGCGCCGACGCCGCCATCCCCCTGCCCCTGTTCGATCGTAATCAGGGCAACATCGCGACCGCCGCCAGCCGCATCACCACCGCGCGCGAATTGCTCAACGCGCTCACGGAACGCGCGCTCACCTCCGTGCGTGGTGACTACGCCCAACTCCAATCCGACAATCGGGTCGTCCGCCTTTACGT
>JAKAOE010000145.1 GCA_021823305.1 Acidobacteriota bacterium | reverse complement strand
CGAGGACCGCATGGCGGGCAAGTCGTGGTGGACGTGAGGGGGCTCGAACCCCTGACCTCCGCGTTGCGAACGCGGCGCTCTCCCAGCTGAGCTACACGCCCAAACCTCGGCAATTTTAGCATGAGGGAAGAGGGGCTTGACGCCTGATCCACGTTGCTGATATTATGTACATAGCTGCCAGGGAAATTGGCGCCTAATTTAAATTGAAGAGGATTCTGATGAACGCTAATGAAGTTGCGGCCTCCTTGGCCGCATTCCTCAACTCACACCCCGAAAAGCTGCCATTCGACACCGAGGTGGAGAACGTGGACGTATTGGCGGGGCGCCAGCGCAAGACCGCACGGAAGCGGCGGCCAACCGCCGATCGCAGCAGCAGGAAGGGCGACTCGATTTTCATTGTTCTTCGGCCTCGCAAGTCGAAGGTACAGGCCGGCGCGCAAGCGCTGGCCGCACCTCGGAATTCCAATGAACTGCCCGACCTGGCGGACGAGCCGCTGAGTGACCTGCTGCGCTCGCTGCGGAAGGCCGAGCAAACGCCGGGACACTCATTCGTCGCGCTGAAGTGGTTCCGCGATGCCTACCTGCCGCGCGAGGGTTATCCCTGGGCGGAAGATTCCGAGGCCCGTGACCGTACCCTGCGCGAGGCTATCCGCCGGGGCTGGGTTCGCGTCGAAAAGATCCCCAATCCGCGCAATCCCGGATTCGCCACCTCGGCCCTGCGGGCTGACATCGCGCACCCGGAGGTGCAGCGGATTCTCGGACAGCAGCCCCGCCTGGGCTGGGATTTCCCTCCCATCGTCGCCAAAGGCGAGCCAATGTCGGAGACGATCCGGCGCATGCGCGACGAAGGCTACTGACGGGGTCGCGCGATTGCGAATCTACTTTCTCGACACCAGCGCGCTGGCCAAACTCTACCTGGCGGAGCCGGGCGCAGCGAACATGGCGCGGATTGCCGCGGCGCCGGGGGTGCAACTGGCGATTTCGGCGCTCGGCGTGCTGGAGTTCCGCGTGGCGCTGCGCCTCCGCGCGCGCCGTGGCGATATCGAAGCGGAGGAGGCCGACACCGCGCTGGCGCATTTCGCCAACCTCCTCTCCCGCACGCTGCTGGTGCAACCCCTGACCGACGCCGTATTCGCCATGGCGGCGAACCTGGTGGACCGGCACCCGCTGCGGGCGCCGGATGCCCTGCAACTGGCCGCCTGTGTGGCCCTGCACCAGAATCAACCCGCGGTCGAGCTGCTGTTCGCAAGCGCCGACCGCCGGCTGATCCAAGCCGCGGCATCCGAACACATCCCTTACTGGGATCCATCCGCGGACCGGACGTAGGCCACCCCACCCGGCCCTGATGCTGCTCCACGCCCGGAGTGCGTGGCCATGCACCCGGGGTAAAATGAACGGTGCGGGGAGCGGGCGGGCAATCGCGGCCAGGGGCGCAAGCGTGCCTTGGGCCGAGGAAAGTCCGGACTCCGCAGGGCGGCGTGCTGGCTAACGGCCAGGGGGCCGGCTTCACAAAGCCGGTTCACGGACAGTGCCACAGAAAACGTACCGCCTTCGGCTTCGGCCGGAGGTAAGGGTGAAAAGGTGCGGTAAGAGCGCACCGCCCCGCCGGCGACGGCGGGGGCAGGGCAAACCCCACGTGGAGCAAGGCCAAATAGGGGAGGGAGGGCCGGCCCGGCCCGCATCCACTCCCGGGTAGGCTGCTTGAGGGAGCCAGCAATGGCTCTCCCAGAGGAATGATTGCCGCCGCCGCGGCGCAAGCCGCGGCGGCACAGAATCCGGCTTACAGTCCGCTCTCCGCGAAATTGTTCGCTCGTTCGCATGCCTGAAATCACCATCGCGCCGGCGCGCGGCCTGCACGGGGCCGTGACGCCGCCCGGAGACAAATCCATCTCGCATCGCTGCGCCATGCTGGCGGCGCTGGCCGAGGGGCGCTCGACCCTCAGCCATTACTCGGCCGGCGCGGACTGCCACAGCACCCTCGCCTGCCTGCGCGCGCTGGGCGTGGCGATCGAAGCCAAGGACGACGGCACGGTTGCAATCGCGGGCGCCGGCCTGCGCGGGCTGCGGCCGCCCGACACGGCGCTCGACGCCGGCAACTCCGGCACCACGCTGCGATTGCTCAGCGGCATCCTGGCGGCGCAGCCGTTCGCCGGCGCGATCGGCGGCGACGCCTCGCTCAGCCGGCGGCCGATGCGCCGGATTCTGGAGCCGCTGGGCAGGATGGGCGCGCGCATCGCGGCCGCGCCCGGTGACACGCCACCCCTGCGCTTCACACCGGCGCCCGGGGGCCTGCATGGCATCGCCTATGCGCCGCCGGTGGCGAGCGCGCAGGTGAAAAGCGCGATCCTGCTGGCCGGCCTCTACGCGCGCGGCGAGACGCGGGTGCGGGAAGCGCTGCCGACGCGCGACCACACCGAACTGCTGCTGCGCCACCTGGGCGCGCCGCTGGAGCGGCCGGGGCAGGGTGAAACCGTGCTGCACGGGCCGGTGGAGAAGCTGCGGCCGCTCGAGAACTACCGCGTGCCCGGCGATCCCAGCGCGGCGGCGTTTTTCCTCTGCGCCGCGGCGGCGATGCCGGAGGCGGAGCTGACGGTGGAGGAGGTTTCGCTCAATCCCGGGCGCGCGGCGCTGCTGGACGTGCTGGCGCGGCTGGGCGCGCGGGCCCAAGTGCTGGCGCTGGAGGAGCGGGCGGGCGAGTTGGCCGGCAGCCTGCGCCTCACCGGCCCCTCCCAGGGGCTGGGAGGCGCCGCGATCGAAGGCACCGAGGCGGTGGCGCTGATTGACGAGGCCCCGATCCTGGCGGTGCTGGCCACCCGGACGCGCGACGGGATCGAGTTCCGCGGCATGGCCGAGCTGCGCGTGAAGGAAAGCGACCGGATCGCCGCAATCGCGCAAAACCTCCGCGCCATGGGCGCCGTTTGCGAGGAACGCGCCGACGGCATGTTCGTCCCCGGCGGCCAGAAGCTGCGCGGCGCGCGTCTGCGCAGCGGCCACGACCACCGCATCGCGATGGCGTTCGCAATCGCGGCGCTGTGGGCGGAGGGGGAGAGCGTGATCGAGGACGCCGAGTGCGCGGCGATCTCCTATCCCGCCTTCTACGCCGACCTGGCGCGGCTGGCGCGGCGCTAGCCCACGATAAAATAAGGGCTTATGTCCGACACGGCGGAAACACGGCGGGAATCCCTGTTGCAGGCCATGGAACAGCGCATTCTGGTGCTCGACGGCGCCATGGGCACGATGCTGCAGCAGCGCCATCTGACCGCGGAGGATTTCGGCGGGGCCGACCTCGAAGGCTGCAACGAGAATCTCGTGTTGACGCGCCCGGATGTGATCCTGGACGTGCATCGCGCCTATTTCGCTGCGGGCGCGGATCTGGTGGAGACCAACTCCTTCGGCAGCACGCGCATCGTCCTGGCGGAGTACGGGCTGGCGGCCCAGGCGCGCGCCCTCAGCCGGCGGGCGGCGGAGCTAGCGCGCCAGGCGGCGGACGAGGCGGCGGCGAAGGACGGCCGGCCGCGCTGGGTGGCGGGCTCGATGGGCCCCACCACGCGCGCCATCACGGTCACCGGCGGAATCACCTTCCCCGAGCTGCGCGACGCCTTTCGCGAGCAGGCGGAGGGGCTGCTGGAAGGCGGCGCGGACGTGCTCCTGGTGGAGACCTGCCAGGACACGCGCAACATCAAGGCGGCGCTGCTCGGGATTGACGACGCCGGACGGGCGCTGGGGCGCAGGCCGCCGGTGATGGTGTCGGGCACGATCGAGCCCATGGGAACGATGCTCGCCGGACAGACGGCGGAGGCGCTGTGGGTCTCGCTCGAGCACGCCGAACTGCTCTCGATCGGGCTGAACTGCGCCACCGGGCCGGAGTTCATGACCGACCACATCCGCACCCTGCACACTCTCAGCCACCGCTATCTCTCCTGCTATCCCAACGCCGGCCTGCCCAACGAGGAAGGCAAATACCTGGAAACGTCCGAGTCGCTGGCGCGGCAGCTGCACAAGTTCGCGCAGCACGGCTGGGTGAACATCATCGGCGGCTGCTGCGGCACCACGCCGGCCCACATCGCGGCGCTGGCGGCGATGGCGGCGGGGGAGGCACCGCGACGCCCGCCGGCGCCCACCCACCGCACCCTCTTCAGCGGCATTGAGACGATCGAGGCCGAGCCCTCGACCCGGCCGCTGATCGTGGGCGAGCGCACCAACGTCGTCGGCTCGCGGCTCTTCGCCAAGCTGGTGGCGGCGGAGCAATGGGAGGAGGCGAGCGAGATCGCGCGGCGCCAGGTGCGCAACGGCGCCCACATCATTGACGTCTGCCTGCAGAGCACCGAGCGCGATGAGCTGGCCGATATTCCGCCGTTCTACGAGAAGCTGATCCGCAAGATCAAGGCGCCGGTGATGATCGACACCACCGACCCGCGGGCGCTGGAGTTGGCCCTGACCTACTGCCAGGGCAAGGGCCTGCTGAACTCCATCAACCTCGAGGACGGCGAGGAAAAGTTCGAGCGCGTGTGCCCGCTGGCGCGGCGCTATGGGGCGGCGCTGGTGGTGGGCTGCATTGACGAGGACCGGCAGCAGGCGCAGGCGTTCACGCGCGAGCGCAAGCTGGCGGTGGCGCGCCGCTCGGTGGCGCTGCTGACGGAAAAGTACGGCATCCCGGCGCACGACATCGTGCTGGACCCGCTGGTGTTTCCCTGCGCCACCGGAGACGAGAACTACATCGGCGGCGCGGTGGAAACGATCGAGGGGCTGCGCGCGATCCACGCCGCGCTGCCCGACGTGAAGACGATCCTGGGAATCTCCAACGTCTCCTTCGGACTACCGGCCGCGGCCCGCGAGGTGGTGAACTCGGTCTTCCTCTACCACTGCACCCGGGCGGGGCTGGACCTGGCGATCGTGAATGCGGAGAAACTGGAGCGCTTCGCCTCGATTCCGGAGCTGGAGCGGCGCCTGGCCGAGGCGTTGCTGTTCAACACCCCGCCGGAGGGGATGGCGGCGCCGGAAGACTGGCGGGCGCAGACCCGGGAGGAGCGGTCGGCGATCAACCAGCACAACATCGCAAGGATCGCGGAGCATTTCCGGGCGCGCAAAACCGTGAAGGCCGCGGCGGCGCGGCCGCCGCTCGACGAGCGCTTGGCGGGCTACATCATCCAGGGGACGAAGGACGGGCTGATCGAGGACCTCGAGGAGAAGCGCAGGCAGCCGGCTTCGCCCCTGGACATCATCAACGGACCGCTGATGGCGGGCATGGCCGAGGTCGGGCGGCTGTTCAACGCCAATGAGCTGATCGTGGCCGAGGTGCTGCAATCGGCGGAGGCGATGAAGGCCGCGGTGTCGCACCTGGAGCGGTACATGGAGAAGTCGGAGAGCGCCATCAAGGGCAAGGTGGTGCTGGCGACGGTGAAGGGCGACGTGCACGACATCGGGAAAAACCTGGTGGAGATCATCCTCTCCAACAACGGCTACCGGGTGGTGAACCTGGGGATCAAGGTGCCGCCGGAGCAGCTCATCGCCGCCTGCGCCGAGCACCAGCCGGATGCGCTCGGCCTGTCCGGGCTGCTGGTGAAGAGCGCCGGCCAGATGGCCATCACCGCCGGCGACCTGCGCGAGGCGGGAGTCGAGGCGCCGCTGCTGGTGGGCGGCGCGGCGCTGTCGGACAAGTTCACGCGCACTCGGATCGCGCCCGAGTACGGCGGCACGGTGTGCTACGCCAAG
>JAKAOE010000144.1 GCA_021823305.1 Acidobacteriota bacterium | reverse complement strand
CAATTAGCTTCCCCGGGTGGGTGTTGCCACCGGAACCTGGACGCTCTCCGCCGGCGACGACCTCAACCTCGTCAGCGGCGCGAACATGAACGTCGCCTCCCTCGCCGCCGAGGACGCCAACCTGAACGTGGCTCTCGCCGGCGGCAGCCTCAAGATCGCCTCCGCTTCGATCGCCGACTCGCTCAACGCCCAGGCGGACAACATCGCCATCGCCTCGCTCAGCCACGCCGATCCGGTGAACCCGCTCAAGCTCTCGCTTACCGGCAACGACCGCCGCATGGCGCAGTCCATCAACGTCGCCGTCACCGCCGCCGCCCCGGTCCTGGTCGAGAAGTACAGCAGCCAGACCGGCGGCGTCTCGCTCACCGGCGATTGGCTCTACGTGGATCGCGCCTCCATCGGCCAGTCCGCCACCTTCAGCAACTCCTGGCTCAGCGTGGCCTTGGCCAACACCGGCGCCCGCGGCCACGATGCGGACGCGACGCTCGACATGGTTGGCAACCTGCTCAGCAGCCACGTGGATCACGATCTGACCTCGACCGTCACGCAGCTTCAGCCCGGCCAGACGTTCACCTTGCCCTCCAAGCTGACGCCAGTCCAGGAGCGCATGGTGGACGGCCTGCACCTCGGCGACCGCCACGACGGCGGCCGCCACTGAGGGGTCGTCCTGCTTGCCCCGGCCGGCGATTTAGGGCAAGCTGGGGGGAGCCTTGGCGGCTTCCGAGCCGCTATCCTCGCAAGGTCCCTATCAACCGAGCGCGTGGCACGGTTTCCTAAGCGCGTTCAGCGGCGCTGGAACCGTCCATGAAAATCCACATCGTCAATCCATCTCACGTTTCCTTCGGCGTTGGCGTCATCACCCCCCGCTGGCTGTATGTGATTGCGGCGGCGACGCCGCCCGAATGCGGCGATCCGCGGCTGAGTGACGAAACCTTGCGGCCGCTGGACTTAACCGCCATCCAGTCCGGCGACATCGTCGGGATTGGCATTCACACCGGCAACGCGCTGCGTGGCTATGAGCTGGGACGCGCGGCGCGCGACCGCGGCGCCCAGGTGATCTTCGGCGGTATCCACGCTACCCTCTACCCGGAGGAGGCCCGCGAGCTCGGCGGGGCGCACGCCGTGGTGCTCGGCGACGGCGACGTGGCTTGGCCGCGGGCCGTGCGCGACTGCATGCGCGGCGCTCTGCTGCCGCTCTATGAAGGCGGACGCATCGAGGCCGGTCAGTTCCGGCCGGCGCGCTGGGACCTCCTGCCCGACGCCGGCTACATGTGGGCCTCGGTCCAGACCGTGCGCGGTTGCCCCAAGCACTGCTCCTTCTGTTCGGTGTGGCGCACCGACGGGCAGTACCCGCGCCAGCGCGGCAGCTCGCCCGTGATGGAGGAGATCGTCGCCTTGCGCCGGCGCGGCTACCGCTTCATCGCGCTCGCCGACGACAATTTTTATCCGGTGTCGCTGGAGGACCTGCGCTTGGCCAGGCGGCGCAACGATGCGCGCCGCTTGGCCGAATTGGAGGCCATCCGCGCGGAGCGCTTCGCCCTGATGGCGCGGCTGGCCAAGCTTCCCGCCGACAGCGTCTTCTTCACCCAGATCACGATGGAAGCGGCCGATGACCCGGAGTTCCTCGACGCCATGCGGAATGCGCATATCAAGGGCGCATTGGTGGGCGTCGAGTCGGTTACGCCCGAGGGCTTGAAGGACGTCTACAAGGGCTTCAACTCCACGGGCGAGAAATTGGTAGCCCGCCTGCGTGCCTTCCGCGAGCACGGTCTGCATGTGCTCGGATCGTTCATTTTCGGCTTGCCTAGCGACCGCGCCGCTACCTATGCTGCCACCCTCGATCTCGCGCAGCGCGCTTCGGTGACCTTCGCCCAGTTCGTCATGCTGACGCCGTTTCCGGGCACAGTGGATTTCCAGCGCTGGGAGCAAAAAATGGCCGGCGACCCCACCCGCATCGCCGGCTTGCCCCTGACGCGTCACTGGCTGATCCCACAAGGATTGCGTCCCAAGGTGTACATGCCCCATCCCACCATGGACGGCGACGAAATTCGCGCCCGTACGCAAGCGGTATGGGATCGCTTCTACAGCCTGCCGGCGGTCTGGAAGCGCTCCGCTTGCGTGCGTTCGCTCCGCGGCCGGATGGCGTTCGTGCTCATCTCCAAGCTCTACCGGCAGATGTACGCCAACACCGGCATCGCTACCGACAGCGCCCGCGTGCAACGCGCCGCCCGCTGGGCTACCTGGCTGGCGCGGCCCTGCCAACGGTTGTTCCGGGCGCCGGCCCTGCCCTCGCTGCAAGTGCCGGCGGCCGATGGGTTGGCGGGGCTCCCGCTGGTTGCGCCGCCCGAAGGGGTGCCGCTGAATTGAAAGCCCGCTGCATTCCCCCGCTCTGTTTTGCTCTCTTGCTGTGCGCCGGCGCTGCGCTCCAGGCCCAGGGCGCGCAAGCCGCGCAAGCCGTGCAAGGCGCGCTCGGCGCCGCCGCGGTGCAGCAGGGCAATCGGCAAACGAATCGGTTCGAGCGCGAGCAGCGCCGGCTCCACAGCGGCGCCAACCCCACCCAGCCGCAGATCAAGGGCGCCGCGCCCGCTCCCGCCGCCGCGCCCGCCGCGTCCGGTCCCTCATTTCAGCTCCGCCGCCTGGTCACCTCGCCGTCCGCCATCCTCACCCCGGCGCAGATCGCTTCCGTTACCGATCGCTACCGCAACCGCCGCGTCACCCTGGCCGACCTCCAGCACGCCGTCGCCCTGATCAACGCCCTCTACGCCAAACAGGGCATCATCACCGCCCGCGCCGTGCTGCCGCCCCAGCATGTCGTCAACGGCGTGGTCCGCATCCAGTTGATCGAGGCCCGCCTCGACCGGGTCGCCGTCGCCGGTGCGCGCGACACCGCCCCCGCGTTTTACCTCAACCGCGTCCACCTGCGCCCCGGCCAGCTCCTCCGCCTCGACGCCCTGCGCCGCGACCTCATCCTGATGAACTCCGGCGACAACGTGCAGGTGCGCGCCCTGCTCGCCCCCGGCCGCGCCTTCGGCACCACCGATCTCGTCCTCCAGGTCGCCGAACCGCCGCGCTACTCCCTGCTGCCCTCATTCGACAACATCGGCCGCGCCAGCATCGGCCTGCAGCGCATCGGCCTCCTCGCCGAAAACACCAGCCTCTTCGGCGACCGCGACGCGCTCGCGCTTTCCTCCTCCTGGGCCACCGGCACCTTCAGCCAGACCGCGTCCTACAACATCCCGCTCACCGTCGGTGGCGCCGCGCTCAACTTCGGCGAGGCCTTTTCCGGCATCCGCGTGCGCTCCGGCCAGCTCAAAACCCTCGGCGTCACCGGCAACTCGGTCGAGCTCACCAGCGGCATCTCCCAGCCCCTGGCCGTGCGCCAAGGGTTCGTCCTCACCGGCAGCGCCGCCTTCGACTTCATCCGTTCCGCCACCCGCAGCTCCGGCTTCCCCGTCTCCCGCCAGATCGTGCAGGCCGGCGACTTCGGCGGCAGCTTGCAGTGGTTCGACCGCCAGGGCGCCTGGATCGCCTCTGACCGCGTCACCTTCGGCACCGTGAACCAGACCGGCATGCACGTCTTCGGCCTCGACGCACTCTCCCTGGTGCGCCAGGAACGCATGGGAAGCGGCTTCCTCGGCATCTTCCGCTTTTCCGGCCAGGCCCCCTTTTTTGCCCCGCCCGGTGGCCTGCCGCTGGTCGAGCAGCTTCAGCTCGGCGGCATCGCCAGCGTGCGCGGCTATCCCGAAGGCTGGCAGATCGGCAACAAGGGCTACGCCTTCACCACCGAGCTCGACGCTCCCCTCCCGCTGCGCCAATACTTCTTCGGCGGCTCCTTCAGCCGCGGCCTGGAAGGCGCCATCTTCATGGATAACGGCGGCATGTTCGGCCTGCCCGGCCCGCGCTCCGGCCCCGCCGCCATGCCCAGCCACCTCTATTTCACCAGCGTCGGCCTCGGCGTGGTCTTCAACGTCCCCTACTTCACCGGCCGCCTCGACTGGGCCGCCCCGCTCGAGAACCGCGCCGGCCTGCCCAAAGTCGGCTTCGACTTCTACCTCCAGCCCCACGTACCCATGTCCTGGCTCGGCCTCGGCCCGCGCAAGGAACACTGAGCCGCCTCACGCTCCACGGCGCGCCGTCTCATCAGGTTGGCTTTGGAAGATTGCTACGCCGCCGGGCTACTGCCCGCCGCTCGGCTTCTTCGCCGTCGCGCCCTTGCTCTTGCTTGCTGCCGGCGTCGCCGCCGGTTTGTTCAGGCTGCCCTTGGGTACGAAGCTCAGCGTCGTCGGATCGAAATCCCAAGTGTTGGCCGGGGCGTTCAGGTCGGTGCGCAGCTTCGCTAGGTAGCCGGTAAAGTTGATCTCCGACTGCCGCTCGCTCATCAGCGCCGCCGCCAGCTGCACCTTCAGCAGCGCGATCTCCTGCTGTGCCAGCTTCACGTCCTTGGCGTAATCCTCGATCTGCAGCTTCTGTACACGACTCAGCGGCAAGGACTTGCCCGGCTTTGCGGAGCTCGCGGGCGTCTGCGCCATGGCCGCTCCTGTCAGGATCATCGCCATCATAATCGCCGACGTGGCTACCCACCCTGCTCGCTTCATCGTGTCCCCCATGACAAAGACTATCGGACAATGGTGGCATTCGTTTGAGGGTGCGTCAACCGCCCGGCTGACGGGAGAGCGGTTCCTGCAAAAAGTGGCCGAGCCGGGCCACTCCGCCCAAATCCAGCAGCTTTCGCGGAACGATCATCATTCCGATTCCGTCGAAGCCATGATACTGTTCGCATACGGGGAGGATGTCGTTCTCATGAGGGCGGTTCAGAGGATTGTTGTCTTTATCGCGTCCGGCTTGCTTGCGGCGGCGGCCGCAGCGGCGCAGGTCAATGTACCGGCAGCGAATCTGCCCGGCGACACCGGCATCAATTGGGCGACGCTGCAGGCGCCGGCGTCGCCCAGCCTGGCCGACGCCTACTTGGCGCCGCCTGCGCTCGCGCAGCAGGCCCTGCAGCAGCAAAAAAAGAAGAAGCCCAACGTCGCCAAGGCCGAGTCCCAGGTCAGCCTGCCCGAACAACAGGTTGGCACCGCCAAGAGCGCGATCATCGGCTCGCCCAAACACATTTTTTTCGTCATTCCCGCCTACGGCGTCGATTACCTCAAACACGCCAAGCCGCTGTCGCCCCACGAGAAATTCCAGGAGTTTGAGGATGGCGCCGTCGATCCTCTTGGCTTGGCCTACAGCGCCGCCGAGGCCGCGCTCGAACATTCCAAGGTCGACGGGTTTTGTGGCTACGGCAGCGGGCTGGACAGCTACAGCAAGTGCTATGGCTCGGCGCTGCTGGACGCGGATGATTCCGCCCTTATCGGCGACTACCTGCTGCCGGTCTGGTGGCACCAGGACCCGCGCTACTTCCGCTTGGGCGAAGGCTCGTTTGGATCGCGGGTCTGGTATGCCTTCTCGCGCATGTTCATCACCCGCACCGACAACGGCACGTGGGCCTTCGCCAGTGCGGCGCTGACGGGCACGGTGGTCGCCGCCGGTATTTCGAATCTCTACTATCCCCATCAGGATCGCGGCTGGGGGCTGACCATGAGCCGCGTCGCCTGGGATTTGGGTGCGACGGTGATCTTCAACGAGCAGGCGGAGTTCTGGCCGGATATCGAGTCCGGGCTCAAGAAGGTGTTCTAGGTTCGCACCAGCGCCCGCCCCAAGCCGGCGCTCCAGGCGGGCAGTTGCGCCGCGATCTGGG
>JAKAOE010000143.1 GCA_021823305.1 Acidobacteriota bacterium | reverse complement strand
GCAGACGACGCCGACGAGAGCTAACTTGCTCACCCTCCACATCCGCTACCTAACCGGGCGGGTCGCCGCTGCCGACGCCAGCGACCGGGAAACGCCCGAGTGGCCGCCCCACCCCGCCCGCGTCTTCATGGCCCTCGCGGCAGCCTATTTCGAATCCGAAGGCGACCCCGCTGAACGCGCTGCCCTCGAGTGGCTCGAAGCACTGCCCGCGCCCCAAATCCACGCGGGCGCTCATTTCCCCAGACACGCCGTCACGCAATACGTCCCCGTCAACGACGAGCCCGTCGGCAAAAAGCCCGGCCCGTTGCAAAGCGCCCCAGGTTGGCTACGCAACCGCCAGCCCCGCACCTTCGCTAGCGCCGCGCTTGAAGAAGACGTCGCAGCCCTGCACTGGCCCGCCGCCGATGCCGGAGCCCACCTCGCCGCGCTTTCCGCCCTCTGCGCCAAGGTGACGCGCGTCGGGCACTCGATCTCGCTCGTACAGGTTTGGCCCTCGGGGCGTCCGCCGGCCGGCGAACCATCCCACGTCCCCGACCCCGACGCCCCATTCGACATGCTCCGCGTACCCGGGCCCGGCCTGCTCGCCGACCTCGAGTACCGCTACGGTGCCGCCACGGCCGCACGCTGGGCCTCGCTGAAGGTCGCGGAATTGTCCAGCACGAAAGGCGAGCGCGCAGCCGCAAAGAAAGCCCTCGAAGCTGAGTTTGCCGACGGCGAGCCCGTCCGTCTCCGCCCGGCGGTCTCGCTCTCCCACGGCTACTCCCCTCCGCGCAAACCCGCCGCGCCCAGCCCCACCGGCACCGTCTGGGGTCCGGCGCCGCTGACCTTCGCCCTGGAACGCGAAAGCGGCCCCGTCCGCTACCTCGACATCGCTGCCACGCTCCAGATCACCGCCCGCGCACGCGACGCCCTACTCCAGCACCTGGGCCCTGACGCGCCCGAAACACTGAGCGGGCACAAGGGCGATGGCCCCGCCGAACAGCCACACCTGGCAATCTTCCCGCTCCCCTTCGTAGGCCACGAGCACGCCGACGGCCGCCTAATGGGCTTGGCTCTCGCACCACCCCGTGCGCTTCCCACCGCGCACCGGCGCGATCTCGATGTCGCCATAAGGGCTCTCCGCTCAAACGGCCTCAAACTCGGTCCGCTCGGCACATGGAGATTGCTCCCCGCTGATAGCGGCCTGCCTCGCCAAGCCCTACTGCCCGAGACCTGGACGGCCACGCCTGCCGGTGCCACGCAGTGGGCAACCGTTACGCCATACGCTTGCGACCGCCACCCCAAGTCCAAGGATAAGCCGGCCTACTACGCGGAAATGGCGGACGAAATCGCCGCCGCCTGCCGCCGCTCGCTAGCCGGCCCGGGCGCCGAAATTCACGTCGAGATCACCCCCGTCTCCGCGCACACCGGCGCGCTACCGTCCCACGCCTTCCCGCGCCTCCAGCGCAAGGACGGAAGCCAACGTCGCCAGACCCACGCCATCATCAACTTCGATCGGCCAATCGTAGGCCCGCTGCTCATCGGCGCCGGCCGCTTCCGCGGCTACGGCCTCTGCCGGCCTCTTCGCCCGGAGAGTGCCCAATGAGCCCAACGCCGACTACAAACTTTCCCCTCCCGACCTTCGAAGACTTTTTTCGCGCCCTCCATTCACACGAGCCCTTCCCCTGGCAGTCAATGCTGGCCGGGCGGCTGGCCGCGCAGGGCTGGCCCGCCCTCATCGACCTGCCGACCGCCTCCGGCAAAACCGCCTGCATGGACATCGCCCTCTACGCCCTCGCCCTCCAGGCGCAGGTGAGCGAAACGAGCGCCGCCCCCCGCCGCATTTGGTTCGTCGTGGACCGCCGCATCATCGTCGATGCCGCCTTCGACCGCTCCTGCCAAATCGCGAAGAAACTCAAGAACGCCCAGAACGGCCCGCTCAAGGCCGTCGCCGACCGACTCCGCGCTCTCAGCGGCGACCCCAGCTCCCCGCCCCTGGCCACAGCCCGACTGCGTGGCGGCACCTGGCGGGACGACGGTTGGGCCCGCCTCCCCTCCCAGCCAGCCGTCATCTGCTCCACCGTCGACCAACTCGGCTCCGCGCTTCTGTTCCGTGCCTACGGCCACAGCTCACTCGCGGCCCCGGTCTGGGCAGGTCTCGCGGCCAACGACAGCCTCGTGCTGCTTGACGAAGCTCATTGTGCGGTCCCATTCTCCCAAACGCTCCAGGCGATAATCCGATTCCGTGCCCAGCCCTGGAGTGAGCTACCGCCGCTGGCGCCATTCCACGCGGTTACGATGTCCGCCACGCCCGCCGCTGCGGCCACCTGCGCCGCTGACCAAATCTTCCCATCGGAATCCGAGCGAGCCGCCGCACTAGACTGCGAGGAACTCCACCGTCGCACGCGCGCGGCCAAGTCCGCCAAACTCGTGCCTCCGGTCAAGGGCGGCCGTGCGGCCCTCGCGAAGAAGCTCGCCGACTCGGCCGTCGAGCTTGTGCGCGTCGGCCACAAACGGACCGCGGTCATGGTGAACCGCGTTGCAACTGCCCTCGCCGTCGCCGCCGCCGCCCGGCGGGCTCTCGCCGACGCAGCCGACGTCATCCTGCTCACCGGCCGCATGCGCCCTCTCGACCGCGACGACGTCATGGTTACCTGGGAGCCGCTGCTCCGTGCCGGCAACAACAGCGCGCCCGAGAGACCAATCCTGGTCGTCGCAACTCAATGCCTCGAGGTCGGCGCCGACTTCAGCTTCGATGCTCTCGTCACCGAGTGCGCCAGCCTCGACGCACTGCGCCAACGCTTCGGCCGCCTCAACCGCCTCGGCAACGAAAGCAATTGCGCAGCCGCCGTCTTGATCGACGGCGAAGACGAGAAGGGAAAGACCCCGGACCCGATCTACGGCGAAGCCCTCGCCGCAACCTGGAACTGGCTAAAAGAAGCTGGCGGCGCCAGCGACGAAATAGACTTCGGCATCACCGCCATGGATGCGTCCCTCACGGCCCTCCGGGCCGCCAATCCCGAAAGTGCGGAGAAGCTTTACGCGCCTCCCGACCGCGCACCTGTCCTGCTGCCGGCGCACCTCGATTTGCTCTCCCAGACCGGCCCCAGACCGGCCGTCGAGCCCGAGCCCGCGTTCTTCCTGCATGGAACCCGGCAAACGGAGCCCGAGGCGCACGTCGTCTGGCGCGCGGGCCTGCCGAAGGAGACCGAACCGAACGCCCAGGCGCAATGGGCCGAGACGCTGGCTCTCGTCCCGCCCTCTAGCCTGGAGGCCCTGAGCGTTCCCCTCCGCCGCCTCCGCGCCTGGCTCGCCGGCGAGGCCGACACCGGCGCCGACGGCGACGTCGAAGGCGAACCGCTAGGGCCAGAGGACAACGCCCAGCCCGCTAAGCGGATCTTCGGTTTGCGGCGGGCAGGCGCGAAACCCAAATTTCTCCTGACCTCCGACCCGGCCCAGATTCGCCCCGGCGACACCGTGATCCTGCCGGCTGCTGGTGGCATCCCACCCGAACTGGGCCAGTCCCCCCAGCAGCCGAGCGGCCTCGGCCCCGAAGGCCTCGACCTCGCTGAACGCGCCACCCTCTCGGCCCGCGGCCGCGTCATTCTCAGACTCCAAAGGGAGCTGCTCGGCCAGGAGCTCTGTTCTCGCCCGGCAATATCCGCGCTGCTGGACCTTGTCGAAAGCGACGACGCCGAGCCCAGCCGGGACGAAATCGCCGGCGCCCTCCGTGCAGCCGCCGACGAGCCCGACCCAGCCGGCGGTGACGGCCCGCCCACTCCCATGCCCGGCTGGCTAAGAACCCAGCTCGACGAACTCGCACGGGGCCTAGCCCGGATCGACGCCCTCCCCGCCGGCGGCTTCCTGCTCACTGCAAAAAAGCGCGTGCGTCCAACCTCCGCGGAAGAAGACGACCCAGATCCCGAAGCCGGATCATCCGACGCAACCGACGCGGTCTCCCTGCGCGCCCACACCGCCGCCGTTCGCCGCTGGGCGCAGGCACATGCCGATAAGTGCCTCACGCCCAACCTCGCCGCCGCCATCGCCTCCGCCGCCGAGCACCACGACCTCGGCAAGCTCGACCGCCGCTTCCAGCTCGTCTTGCACGGCGGCGGCCCCACCGGCGAAGAGCCCCTCGCCAAGTCTGCCCGCAACCTCAAACGCTACCGGCGCCGGCGCCAGCTCGCCCCGGAAGACACCCTCCCCGGCGGGTTCCGCCACGAAATGCTCTCCCTCGCCGCCGCCGAAAGCCTCGAGACCAACCTGCCGCCCGAGCAGTCCGACCTCGCCCTCCATCTGATAGCCAGCCACCACGGCCACGCCCGCTCCTTCGCCCCGGTCGTCCTTGACCCCGCGCCCGAACAGGGCGAATTCGCTGAGGCCCTCTCCCGCTATTTCAGCGCAGCCGCCCCGCCCAGTCTCAACGCCTCCCTAGCCCATCGTCTCGACTCCGGAGTCGCCGACCGCTTCTGGCGGCTCACCCGCCGCCATGGCTGGTGGGGCCTAGTCTACCTCGAATCAATTCTCCGCCTAGCCGACTGGCAGGCCAGCAGTGAGCCTGACACCAACGACACCCCAGCCGCCCCCAAACCCTCGCTGGCTACTCGGGCCCCAGCCCGCCGAGGCGCCCCGCACAATGAGATCGAACTGCCGGCAATCGATGGCGCCAACCCGCTCGGCTTCCTCGCCGCCTTAGGCGCGGCCGCTACCCTCCACCAGATCGACCCATCCCTGCATATCTCCTGGAAATCTGCCTCCCACTGGTACCCCGTAATCCAAGCCGAAGCGATAAAGAAAGACGCCTTTGCCGAACAGCTTGCTGTCTTACTCGAAGCCGCGCCGCCGGACCCCAACGCAGCCGAACTCCGCGACCAAGCCGCCGAACAAATGCGCCGGGCCAAAAAAGCGCTAGCGGACCGGAGCAAGGAAATCCGCTCCCGAAAGATCGGCAGAGCCGACCAAAGCGCCGCTCGCCAAACCGAACTGCCGCCCCTTGAGGCCGCGCTGCTCCTGCGCCGCAAGGAATTCCTCGCAGCACTCCGGCGCACCGCAAGCTCGCCGGAGCTTGTAATCGGCAAAACGCTGGATTGCCGGCCAGACGAGTACACAGACCACTTAACAGTCATCCTTGAAGCCGCAACATCAGGCGCGCGCCGCGCCATCGACCTCTTTGCCCACTTTCTGATCGACGGGACACCAGAGAAAAGCGGCAAGCTCCCATCAACCCCCTTCTGCTTCACGTCAGGATCAGGCGGGCAATATTTCCTCGAGACCGTGGGACAACTCGCTCTCCAAGTCAGCGAGGAAAGACTCCGAAAAGCCCTCTTCGGCACCTGGGTACGCAGGGATCCAGGCCTATCCCTGCGCTGGGACCCTGTCGAGGACAAGCGCTACGCCCTCACCGATCGGGAGCCAAGCGACGTCGGCGCCTCGACTGAATGGATGGCAAACCTCCTCGCATATCAAGCCCTCGCATTTTTCCCTTCGGCGCCGACCCGCAGTGGCCCGGCTACCACAGGCTGGACGGATCGCTCCGCGTCTGCGGCCTTCACTTGGCCACTGTGGCAGGACGCCCTAGCCCCCGACTGCGTACGCGCCCTCGTGCAGAGTCACGAGCTCGGCCAGAAGAATCCAGACACAAAGCCTCTTCGGGCGCGCGGCGCCACTGCGATATTCCGCTCGCACCGCATCCAGATCGGCAGCCCGCCCAATTACAAACTCAACTTCGCCCCCGCCCGCCAACTCTAGCCATGCGCTCCTCCTACCTCGTCTGCT
>JAKAOE010000142.1 GCA_021823305.1 Acidobacteriota bacterium | reverse complement strand
GCCCGACGTGCTGGTGTGCGACGTGCGGCTGCCGGACATGAGCGGGGTGGAGTTGCTGAAACGGCTGCGGCAGACCGCGCCGGCGGTGCCGGTGCTGCTGACCACCGCCTACGGGACGGTGGGCACGGCGGTGGAGGCGATGAAGTTGGGGGCGACCGATTACCTCACCAAGCCGTTCGAGCTGGAGGAGCTGCGGCTGCTGCTGCAGGAGTGCGTGCGCCAGGCGCAGCGCGAGCAGGAGGGGCGGGCGGCGCGGCAGGCGGCCTGGGGGCCGTACGCCGGGGGCAGCCTGATCGGCGTCTCGCCGGCGATGCAGCGCGTGTTCCGGCTGATCGGCAAGGTGGCGCAGAGCCGCTACTCGGTGCTGATTCTGGGCGAGAGCGGCACCGGCAAGGAGGTGGTGGCGCGGGCGCTGCATTATCTCGGCAAGGAGCGGGAGCGGCCCTTCCTGCCGGTGGACTGCGGCGCGCTGGTGCCCTCGCTGATCGAAAGCGAGCTCTTCGGTTACGTCAAGGGGGCCTTCACCGGAGCGCATCACAACCACGAGGGGCTGCTGGAGGTGGCCAACGGGGGAACGGTGTTTCTGGACGAGATCGGCGAGTTGCCGGTGGACCTGCAGGTGAAGCTGCTGCGCGCCATCCAGGAGAAGGAGATCCGGCCGGTGGGCGGGACGCGGCGGGTGAAAATCGACGTGCGCATCGTGGCGGCCACCAACCGCGACCTGCAGGCGGCGGTGGCGGAGGGGCGGTTCCGCAAGGACCTGTTCTTCCGGTTGAACGTGGTGAGCATCAAGCTGCCGCCGCTGCGCGAGCGCCGGATGGACATACCGCTGCTGGCCGAGCACTTTCTGGCGCGGGCGACGCCGGCAGGCGGCGAGCTGCGGCGCTTCAGCGAGGAGGCGATGGCGCGCCTGGTGGCCTACGACTGGCCCGGCAACGTGCGCGAGCTGGAAAACTGCGTCGAGCGCACGCTGGCGTTCGCGGGCGGGCCGCAGCTGGAGGTGGCGGATTTGCCCAGCTATCTGCAGCAGGTGCGGCCGCAGCCGGCGGCGGCGGCGCCGACCACCATCCGGGCAATCGCGGAGGTGGAGCGGGAGGCGATTCTGGAGGCGCTGCAGCAGGTGAAGGGCGACAAGCTGCTGGCGGCGAAGCTGCTGGGGATCGGCAAAACCACGATCTACCGCAAGCTGAAGGAGTACGCCTTCTCCGCCCAGGCGGGCTCGGCGGGAGGTGGACGATGATGCCGGGGCGGGCGAACTCCTGTCCGGTGCTGCTGTTGAGCCGGGACGCGGAGCTGGCGGAGCGCATCCGGCGGGCGCTGCCGGTGATGTTGCCGCTGGAGTTGCACTGTGCCGACGCCTATGCCAGCGCGCCCGACGGGCGGGGGTGGCTGCTGCTGCTGGTGGACGGGCGCATGGAGCCCGCGGCGGGCGCGGGCGCGGCGGAGGCGCCGGTGCTGTGGCTGGGCGAGGGGCCGCTGCGCGCGGCGCCGGAGGCGGCGGCCTTACCGGGCCGGCTGGTGGACTACCTCGACCGCAGCCAGCCCAGCTCGAAGCTGGCCTTCATTCTGCACCAGCACCTGGCCGGAGCCTACCTGCGCTGGCTGCGCACGCCGCCGGCCGGCGCCGCGCTGACGCCCGAGGAGCGCCAGGCGCAGATCAACAACGCCTTGGCCGGGATCCTGGGCAACGCCGAGCTGGCCGCGGAGCTGGCGGCGACGGCGGGACGGCGGCTGCCGGCGCCGCTAGGGCGGCGCCTGGAGCGGATTCTGGAGCTGGCCTTGCAGATGCGGGAACTGCTGCTGGCCGCCGCCTGACGCGGCCCCCGGCGCCTACGCGCGCCCCGCGGTTGCCGCGGCCACCAACTCCGTCATAATAGGGGCTATGTGTCCCCCGGAATGGCCGCGGGAATCACCCGGCTGGAAGGCGGCGCTGGTTGCCGTGCGCACGCAGTTGGCCGACTACGAACGTGAAGGCACCTCGACCCCGGGCAAGCTGAAACGCGCGGCGCGGTTGCGCGCCTGCCGGCTGGCGCTGCGCGATGTGGCGGGGGCGCACACGGCGGCAGTGGCGCAGTTGAAGAACGGCCTGGCGGACATCGAACGGGCGGAGAAGGACGACGACTATCGGCTGGTGGGCGACCTGATCCGCCGCCTGCTGCTCGAGCTGGATGGCCAGCTTGGCTCGCCCGGCTTCTAGCCCGGCGCCCGCGGCGGCGCCGCCCCACCGGGCGCTGGCGGAGGCGTGCTGGCGGGCGGCGTTGGCCGAGCTCGACCCGAGGCGGCTGGTGCGCGCGCGGGCGGCGCTGCCGCCGGGCACGGACCCGGAACGCATCGCGGTACTGGCCCTGGGCAAGGCGGCGGGGCCGATGCTGCACGGCTGGCTGGAAGCCAACGCCGCCTGGTGGCCGCGCCTGACGGCGGCGATCTGCGTGCTGCCCCGGGGCGCGCCGGGCGTGGATGCGGCGCTGGCGGCGCGGCTGCCGCTCCGGCTGCGGGTGTTCCGCGCCGGCCATCCGCTGCCCGACGCGCGCAGCCTGGCGGCGGCGCAGGCCATGCTGGCGGCGGCGCGCGGGCTGGCGGCGGGGGCGCGCGGCGGGACCGAACCGCGCCGGCGGCCGCTGCTGGTGGCGCTGCTCTCGGGCGGGGGCTCGGCGCTGGCCGAGCTGCCGTTGGACGGCGGCGGCGGCCTGGCCGCGCTGCGGCGCCGCGACCGGGCGCTGGTGGCCAGCGGCGCCCCGATCGGGCAGATCAACCGCATCCGCCGGCACGCCTCGGCCTTCAAGGGCGGCCGCCTGGCGCAGGCGGCGGGCGGTGGGGTGGAGCAGGTCAGCTGGATCCTCTCCGACGTGGCGCCGGGGCGGTGGGCGGACGTCGCCTCCGGACCCACCGCGCCCGATCCATCACGCCTGGATGCAGCGGCGGCCGCTTGGCGGCGCTGGCTCCCCGGCCGGCCGGCGCCGGCGCTGGCGGAGACGCCCTCGCCGCGGGACGCGGCCTTCACGCGCGCGCAGTGGACGGTGCTGGCGGACAACCGCACCGCCTGCGCGGCGCTGGCGCGGCGGTTGCGGGCGGCGGGACGGCGGCTGGTGATCGTGGACCACGCCGCCGACGAGTGGGAGGAGTCGCGCGCGGCCGCCTGGCTGGCGCGGCGCTGGCGCACGCTGCGGCGGGCGGGACGGGCGGCGGCGCTGGTGGCGGGGGGCGAGGTGCGGGTGACGCTGCCGCCGCGGCACGGGCGCGGCGGGCGCAACCTGCAGCTGGCGCTGCGCCTGGCGCTGGCGCTGGAGGGCGAGCCCTTCACCTTCCTCTCCGCCGGCACCGACGGCGCCGACGGCGACAGCGGCGCCGCGGGCGCGTGCGTGGACGGCGCCACCGCGGCGCGCATCCGCGCCCGCGGCCTGGACCCGGCGGCGGCGCTGGCGCGCCACGACGCCGCCCCGGCGCTGGCCGCTGCCGGCGCGCTGCTGCGCACCGGGCCCACCGGCAACAACCTGCGCGACCTGCGCCTGCTGCTGCTCTAGGCGCGCGCCGCGCGCGCGTTGTAACCGAACTGTCACTTTCTCTCCGTAACACAACCGTAATGGCTCGCCGCGTAACCGGCGGGTTAGCGTGAGTGTGGGTTGATGGTCTTGATACCCGACATATCACGGAGGAATCGGATGCGACACGTGTGGAGTGGGCTGACGGGGCTGTTGGCGCTGGGTCTGCTGCTGGCGCCCGCGGGCGCGAACGCGGCGGCGGCGCCGGCAAGGACGGATGGGCCGACGACGCCGCTGACCGGCGGAATCCGGGGCGTGGTGCTGGATCCGGCGCGCACCGCGGTGCCGGGGGCGGCGGTCACGGTGACCAACCTGACGACGGGCGCGGCCGTGACGGCGCAGACCGACGCCCAGGGCCGGTTCACGGTGAGCGGGCTGACGCCGCACGCCTATCAGATCGCGGTCAACCACGCCGGGTTCAACCTCGCCACCCGCACCATCACGGTGCGCGGCGGCGCGCCCAGCCGGGTGACGCTGACGCTGCAGGTGGCCACCGTGTCGCAGACGGTGATGGTGCGCGCCGGCGCGGTGGTGGGGGCGACCCGCCCGCTCTCGCAGGCGGAGGTGTTCCAGATTCCGCAGTCGGTGCGCGTGCTCGGCCGCGACCAGATCAACGCGCTCGGGCCGACCGCCGGCGCGGCGCAGATCCTGGGAATCGCGCCCGGCGTCAACATCACCGGCTTCGGCGACACCGGCGCCACCAAGAGCACGGTCACGCTGAACGGCATCCAGCAGGGCTGGGGCGGCTACGGCGGCTTCACCACCGCCGGCGACCTGGCGATCACCTTCGACGGCGTCCCGGTGTCGGACGCCGCCACCGGGCTGTGGCAGTCGAACATGTTCCCGCAGAGCACGCTGATCAACGCCACCACCGTGACCTACGGGCCGGGCGATCCCTCGGGTCGCTGGTACAACAACGTCGGCGGCGGGGTGGAGTTCACCCCGCTGCAGCCCACCGAGCACATGCACGGCAGCCTGTCGCAGACGGTGGGCGACTACGGGCAGGAGAACACCGACTTCTCCTTCGACACCGGCGCATACGACGGCTGGTCGGCGGTGTTCTCCGGCGGCCACGGCAGCGGCCACAGCTTCCGCGTCGGCTACGGCGATAACTTCGACAACCCGCAGCACGACAAGGACCTCTACGGCAAGCTGATCAAGCAGTTCGCCAGCGGCACGCTCCAGCTCGGCGGGTTCAGCTCGGAGAGCGAAGCCTACCGGGCGCAGGTCATCCCGGTGCTGGACAACCCCGGGATCACGGTGAACGGGCTGCCCGGCGGGGCGCTCTACAGCCAGCAGTCGTCGGGCTTCTACAGCACGCTGCCCTATCTCAGCTACAACAAGTTCGACACCAACCTGCTGAACATGTTCTGGGGCAAGCTGAACTTCGCGCTCGACCCCACCACCACGCTGCAGGCGCAGGCCTGGTACTCCCGCATCAACCGCCTGCACAACCGGCTGAACGACGTCTACAACCTGGGGCCGCAGCAGAACGAGTGGAACAACCCCTACACCAAGATGTTCGGCGAGAAGGTGGAGGTCGAGTCGGTGCTGCCCTACAACACCGTGACCGCGGGCGTCTGGTTCCTCCACACCATCTACGACTCGCACAACAACTTCTACAACCCCGCCGACGGCGGCAGCAACACCGGCATCGCCAACGCGGGCGGCAAGATCCGCTCCTCGCTGTTCAACCAGGACATGGTGTCGGGCTACGGCCAGGACCGGATCCAGCTCGGCAATTACGTGACCGTCACGCCGGGGTTGAACTACTTCCTCAACGACATCAGCTACACCGACAAGGTGCTGCAGGACTTCGCCTTCGCCCCCAACGTGACCACGCTGCCGACGCACTGCTTCCTGAACGGGGTGGCGGCCTCGACCCCGGGCGACCTCAAGATTCAGAGCGCGAACTGCGGCGCGAGCGAGCAGCGCAGCGGGTTTGAACCCTCGGTCAACGTCTCGGTCCGCCCCAACTCGTGGTTCAACCTGTACGGCGGGTTTTCGGAGCAGTTGAAGACGCCGCAGGTGGGCGGCGGCGGCGGGCTGTTCCAGGGCGTGGATCCGGCGAGCTACACGCTCGGCCGGGTCAAGTACTCCCAGGCGGGCGGCAAGATGCACTTCGACCAGGTGGGAGACCTGACGCGGATGCTGCTCGGGGTGCAGTACTTCCACATGTCCTTCGACAATCAGGAGCTGGACATCGGGCTGGCGAACGGCGACAGCGTGTTCACCCCCGCGTCGTCGGTGTATAACGGCGTGAAC
>JAKAOE010000141.1 GCA_021823305.1 Acidobacteriota bacterium | reverse complement strand
CATCATCAGCGCCGGCCACCACCAGCGGTTGAGCGCGTCCTGCGCCATCGCCCGCTGCGCCGCCGTGCCGCGCGTCAGCGCCAGCAGCAGGTCGTAGCCCTGGCGCTGGTGAAAGCTCTCCTCCTTGCAGATTCTTACCATCGCGCGCGCGTAGGGCCCATAAGAGCAGCGGCACAGCGGGATCTGGTTCATGATCGCCGCCCCGTCCACCAGCCAGCCGATGGCGCCGATATCCGCCCAGGTCAGGGTCGGATAATTGAAGATGCTGGAGTACTTCGCCCGGCCCGCCAGCAGCTCCTCGACCATCGTGTCGCGCGACACGCCCAGCGTCTCGGCGGCGCTGTAGAGGTAGAGCCCGTGCCCGGCCTCGTCCTGCACCTTGGCCAGCAGGATCGCCTTCCGCTCCAGCGTCGGCGCCCGCCCAATCCAGTTGCCTTCCGGCAACTGCCCCACGATCTCCGAGTGCGCATGCTGCGAAATCTGCCGCACCAGCGTGCGGCGATACTCCTCCGGCATCGCGTCCGAGGGTTCGATCTTGACACCTTCGTCAATGCGCGCCTGGAAGGCGTCCGTGGCGATCTGCATATCCCTCATTCTACTGCCTGCTAAACTTTTTCCCATGTGGACGCTGGCGCTCGAAACCACCACCTCGCACGGCAGCGTCGCACTCCTGCACGAGGATATCGTCATCGCCGTCGCTCCGCTGGAGTCCGGCCAGTACGCCACCAGCCTGTTCACCCTGGCGCGGCGCCTGCTCGACGAGGCCCGCATCGAGCTGCGCCATATCGGCCTCTTCGCCGCCGCCCAGGGTCCCGGCTCCTTCACCGGCGTGCGGGTCGGCCTGGCCGCGGTCAAGGGCTGGACCGAAGCGCTGGGGGCGCCCGCCGCCGGCGTCTCCACCCTCCGCGCCATCGCCTCCGCCCGCGCCGGCGCCCGCCTCGCCGTTCTCGACGCCGGCCGCGACGAGGTCTACTTCGGCCTCTTTCCCGAGGGCGAGGAGGGGCTTGAGGAATGGAGCCGCTTCGAGCAGCGCGCCGCCGCCGCTCCCCCCGGCGCCGCAGTCACTCCCGACCCGCGCCTGCAGGCCGCCGCGGCCGGTCATCTGCAACTGGTGCCGCCGCTGCTCGCCCCCGCGGTGGGGCAACTTGGTCTGGCCGACTGGCGCGCCGGCCTGGCCACCGACGCCCTCCGCCTGGACGCCTCCTACATCAGCCGCCGCTGGGGGCCGTGAATATCCGTCCCGCCGAAGCCGCCGACCGCGCCGCGCTGGAGGCGCTCGCCGCCGCCGCCCTGCCCTCCTGGCCACCCGCCGCCTTCGCTCCCGCCGACGCCCGCCAAATCCTGGTCGCCGAGCTGCCCGCGCACGGCGTGGCCGGTTTCGTCGTGGTGCAGTTCGCCCTCGATGAAGCCGAACTGCAGGCGCTCGCCGTCGCCGCCGCGCACCGCCGCCAGGGCCTGGGCGCCGCCCTCACCGACGCCGCCTTCGCCTGCGCCCGACGCCGCCGCGCGCGCGTGATGTTCCTGGAGGTACGCGCCAGCAACCGCGCCGCCCTGCAACTCTACCGCCGCGCGGGGTTCGAGATCTATGGAAAGCGGCCGCGCTACTACCGCGATCCCAACGAAGACGCCGTGCTTATGCGCGCCGCCCTCGACTCGCCCCTACCCGCGATTTGACAAAAATCAAATATTCAAATATAAACATTTATATGTCGGAGTTGAGCCGCTTCAAAGCCGAGTTCTTCAAGGCTTTGGCGCATCCGTTGCGCATCCGCATCCTGGATGAATTGCGCGCGGGCGAACTCAGCGTCCACGACCTGGGCGAGCGCCTGGGCGCGGAGCAGAGCACGCTGTCGCAGCAGTTGGCGGTGCTGCGGGGGCGCAACATTCTGACCGCCCGCAAAGTGGGGCAAACGGTGCGCTACTCGGTGGGCGATCCGGCGATCTTCCAGCTCCTGGACGTAGCCCGGACCATATTCAGCCACCAGCTTTCCGACTTACAGAGCACGCTCGCCGAATTGCGGCTCGCCCCCAAAGGATGAACGGGACGGCCAACCTCCGTTCCGGGGAGGGCGTCGGCTGATGCCCCACAGTTTCGACGTGGCAATGGGCTGCCTGTTGCTGTCGGCGGCGCTGGCGGTGTGGAAGCGGCTTGGCGCCGCGCCGGCGATCACCGCGCTCGCGGCCGGCCTGGGCCTCGCCGGCTGGGACGGGGCGGCCGCTCTGCTGCGAGGCGCCGGGCCGCCGGCGGCGACGGCAAGCGCGGCGCTGCCGCAATTCCCTCTGGCCCTGACCCGCCTCTCCGCCTTCTTTCTGTTGCTGATCGCGCTGGTGTCGGCGCCGGTGGCGCTGCATGCGGTCAGCTACGTGCGCCGCCATTTCCGCCCCAACCGCGCGCGCGCGTTTTGGGCGCTCCTGGCCTTGTTCGTGCTGTCCATGATGATCGTCGTGACGGCGGCGAACGTGTTCGCTTTCCTCTTCGGCTGGGAGCTGATGACGCTGTTTTCGGCGGGCTTAATCGCCCTCGAGGGGGATTCGCCCGAGCGGCGCCACAACCTGCTGATTTATGTGGTGATGATGCACGCCGGCGCTGCGGCGGTCGCCAGCGCGTTCTTTCTGTTCGCCTCCGGCGGCGCCACGTTGAGCTTCGCCGGCATGGGCGCGGCAGCGCTCACGCCCGGCGTCCGCAGCGCGATTTTCCTGCTAGCCGTGGTTGGTTTCGGGGTCAAGGCGGGCCTGGTGCCGCTGCACTTGTGGCTGCCGCGGGCGCACCCGCTGGCCCCCAGCCCGGTGTCGGCTCTTATGTCGGCGGTCATGCTCAAGACCGCGGTTTATGGATTCATCCTGGTCTGCTTCGTCCTCCTGGGCCCCGGTCCGGCCTGGTGGGGTTACCTGACGTTGGGACTGGCCGCCGTCACCGCATTGCTGGGCGTGCTGTTCGCCTTGGGCGAGCGCAGTCTGAAGCGTGTGCTGGCCTATTCCAGCATCGAGAACCTGGGCTTGATCTTCCTCGGGTTGGGCGCGGCGCTGGTGTTTCGTTCGGGCGGAGCCACGGCCTGGGCCGCGCTGGCGCTCCTGGCGGCGTTGCTGCATACCCTCAACCACGCCTTGGGAAAAGGATTGCTCTTTCTCGGCGCCGGAACGGTCGGCCAGTCCGCCGGCAGCATGGAGTTGGACCAACTCGGCGGATTGCAACGCCGCATGCCCATGGCCGGCGGGGCCTTCCTGATCGGCTGCGGCTGCCTGGCGGGCGTGCCGCTGCTCAACGGCTTCGTAAGCGAGTGGCTGTTGTTGCGCGCGCTGCTGGCCGGCCCCGCTCTGGGCGAAGGCGGGAAGGCGTTCGCCCTGCCCTTGCTGAGCGGCGTGCTGGGTTTGGTCGGCGGCTTGGCCGCGGCGTGCTTCGTCATGCTCTATGGCGTGGCGTTCCTCGGCCGGCCGCGGTCGGAGGCGGCCGCGAACGCGCCCGCGCCCGACCGGATCACGACGCTCGCGCTCGCCGCGCTCGCCGCGGCCTGTTTGCTCACCGGCATCTTCCCCGGCTGGATCCTGTTTCCGCTCGCCGGATTGACCGCGCAGATCCTGGGCGCCACGGCGCCGCTGCCCGCCGTCGGCGCGGTCGCCCGCCTGCTGCCCTGGCTTGGGTTGGGCGCCGCGCTCACCGCCGGCGCGCTGGCATGGAGACGGCGCCGACGGCAGGCACCGACGTGGGCGTGCGGCTTGCCGGCGCTGGGCCCGCGCATGCAGTACAGCGCCGCCTCTTTTTCCAAACCGCTGCGCACCGCCTTCGCGTTCGTCTACCAGTCCACGCGCGAGACGCGGCGCTGGCCCGCGGATGAGCCCTACTTCCCGGCCGCCGTGGCCTATAGTTCCGTGCGCACCACCTCCTTTGAGCGCAAGCTCTACCGCCCCCTGGCGGGCTGGGTGCTCACCGCCGCGCAGCGCCTGCGGCGGCTGCACAGCGGCGATATCCAGGCCTATCTGCTCTATATCTTCCTGGCGCTGATGGCGCTGCTGCTCACCTTGACTGGCGCGGGCCCCAGCGCGGCTACACCGCGCGTCCCGCTTGGCCGGAGCGCCAGCTTGGGGCCCTTCTCGTCCCAAGCCGGCGCTCCGGCTCGCAGGGGCCGCGCCTCCTCGACCCCCAGGAGCGGACCGCGCTCCGAAATTTCGCGGTCTCCCCGCGCCGCATTGCCTGCCGGCAAAAGGCGCGGCCCCCGCGAGCGGGGGCGGCCATGAACCACCTCGCCAGCCGGCTGCTGCAGGTGGCCGTGCTCGTGGGCGCGGCGCCGCTGTGTTCCGCCTGGTGCGCCCGGCTGCGCGCCTGGTTCCAGCGGCGCCAAGGCGCCGGGCTGAGCCGCCCCTACGCGAACCTGTTCAAACTCTTCGCTAAAGAAGACCTGCGGCCGCCCGGCTCCTCCCGCGTCTTCGCCGCCGCGCCGCGCGTGGGGTTCCTGGCGCTCGGCATCGCGGCCGCCGTCCTGCCGGTTTGGCAGCCCGCCGCGCTGCTGCGGGCGCCCGCCGATTTCTTTCTGCTGGCGGGCGGCTTGGCCTTGGCGCGCTTCGCGCTCTCCTTGGGCGCGCTGGATAGCGGCGGCGCCTTCGCCGGCATGGGCGCGAGCCGGGAAGCGCTGGTCGCGGCGCTGGCCGAAGGCCCCATGCTGCTGGCGCTGGTGGCGGTGGCGCTGGTCACGGACCACAGCAGCCTCAGCGCGATCGCGGCCGCGACGCTGCACCAGCCGTTCGTGCCCATCTCCGCCGTGCGCCTGCTGGCGCTGGGCAGCCTGGCGATGGTGGCGCTGGCGGAGGCCGGCCGGATCCCCGTCGACAACCCCACCAGCCACCTCGAGTTGACCATGCTGCACGAAGCCATGGTCCTGGACTACTCCGGCGCCAGCCTCGCCTGGGTGGAGTGGGCGGCGTCGCTGCGCCTGCTGCTCTTCCTCACGCTGATCGCCAATATCTTCTTTCCCTGGGGCCTGGCCACCGCCGCGGGCTGGCTGCCGGCCTGCGCGGCGGCCGCCCTCTGGGCGGCCAAGATCGCCCTGCTGGCCGTCTTCGTGGCGCTGCTCGAAGCCACGCTCGCCAAGCTCCGCATGTACGCGGTTCCCGAGTTCCTCGGGATCGCCGCCGCGCTCGCCACCCTGGCGGTCGTCTTCACCGCCCTGCCTTGGAGTTGAGCATGACCACTCTCGCCGGCATGGTCGCCGCCAGACTCGTGGGCTCCGCCGCCGTACTGCTGTTCGTCACCGTGCTCGCCATCGCGGCCGCGCGCCGCATCGGCGCCTGCATCCTGGCGTACGGCTGCCAGTCGGCCATCCTCGCCGCCCAGGCCTTCGCCATCGCCAACCTGCGCCACTCCGGCAAGGCGCTCATCGCCGCCACGCTGGTGCTGTTGGTGAAGGTGATCGCGATCCCGTGGGCGCTGCTCTTCCTCACGCGGCGGCTGGCGGTCGAGCCGCGGCTCGCCTCCCGGGTCGCGCCGCTGCCCTCGGTGTTCGCCACCGTGCTGCTGATTTTCTTCTCCTTCGCCGCCGTCCGCGGTTACGCCAGCGAACTGCATGTCACCGAAAGCCTGCTGGCGGCGTCGGTGGCGCTGATGTTGTCCGGCATGTGGGTGATGATCACGCACCGCCTGGCGCTGATGCAGGTGATCGGCATTCTGGTGCTGGACAACGGCATCTTTTTGGCGGCGCTGGCCACCACGTTCGGCATGCCCCTGGTGATCGAGGCGGGGGTGACGTTCGATCTGCTGATCGGCGTACTGCTGATGGGCCTGCTCGCGTTCCGCATCCGCGACACGCTGGAACAC
>JAKAOE010000140.1 GCA_021823305.1 Acidobacteriota bacterium | reverse complement strand
TCAGCGGCACGCTGGCCGGCGCCTTGAACGGGGGCGCGGCCGATCCCCAGTCGCTCGGCAGTACGATCTTCGCCGCGCAAATGCCCGGCGCCGACGCAGGCGCCCGAATTCAGGCCTGCATCGACGCCGCGCAAGCCGCGGGATGGCCCTCGCCGGTTTGCGACGCGCGCGGCCTGGCGGGCGCGCAGACAACTTCGGCCACGATCACCGACAACGGCAGACCGGTTACGCTGCTGCTCGCGGCCACCCTGACGCTGAGCGGGCCCTCCCCGCTGATCCGGCTGACCGGCGCGGGGTCGCGGCTGCTCGGGACGAACACAACCCTGTGGGCGCAAGCCGCCGGCACCGTGCTCAGGCCGAGCGGCAACTCGAGCGCGGCCGTGCAACTGGGGTACTGGAATGGCACGGCGAACGCGGATTGCGAAAGCTGCCTGGTCCAGGGCATTGACGTGGATATGAGCGCCGAACCGCGCCCGGCCGCCAGCCCGGTGCAAGCGATCAATTGCGGCGGCGGCGTCTGCACGGTTACGGTGAGCGGCTCCGACGGCCTTGGCTACACCGATGAGGTCGAACTGAGCGGAACGTCCGGCGACGACGGCTATTACAAAGTCCTCTCCGCCGGCCTGACCGGTTCGACCTTCGCCATCGTTTGCACGGCGTGCGCCAGCCAAGCGGCTGCGGGCGGCACCGCGCAAAAGGCCCGGATCGCCTTTCAGGCTGAGGGCTTCATCCATTCGGAGCTGCGGGATGTGGGATGGGAAGGCCTGGCGAGCGGCGAATTCGGCATCCTGGTGGCCACCGGCGGCGGCGCCGGCGCCTATGGGGCCGAGCATGACCGGATCGTGGATGCGCGCGCCATCGACTTCCATGGCCGCATCCGTTTGGAGGGCGACCCCAGCGTTCCGGACGGGCTGACCACCACTGAGGTGGAGGACACCGACGCCGAGGGATACAGCGTCTTCGACGCCGGCAACGTGACCTTCATCAACGCGACCTGGGAGACGAGCTTCAGTCCGGGGTTCGATTTCAATACCGTGGACAGCGTGCTGCAGCTCGGCAGCGACATCGAAGGAAGCGCGGGCACCACTGCCGTTCGGTTGACCGCGGTCCACGACTATGAAGCCCATGGGTTCGATTTCTCCGGATTCACCGGCGCGACCCAAGTCGCCGGCGCTCCGCTCGACTGGGGCTTTGCCGAAGGACGCGGGCTCAGTCCGAGGTTCTGGGGCACGCTGGCCGCCGGCGCTCTCAGCCTGAGCGGTGACGCCGCATTCAGCGCCTCTCCTCGGATGCTCTTCAGCGCCTTCGTTCCCGCGCTGGGCACGAGCGGCACGGCCGCGGTCTGGACACCGGATCAGGCCATCACGATTACGCGCATCCAGGTACTGGCGATGACCGCGCCGGGCGGGTGCGCGCAAAACGGCGTACTCCAAATCACCGGCGGCAGCCAATCCAGCAGCCTGGCCGTCGCCGGCGCGAGCAATGACAGCGGCGCCCTGCAGTTAAACTTCGCCGCCGGCGTGCCCGTGGCACTGTCGGTCGCCACCCCGGCCAGCGGCTGCACCACACCGCCGGCCAGTCTCAACGTGGAGGTGCAGTACCGCATGCAGTAGCGGCGGACGCACAGGCGCTTACGGCACGGCGGCCGCGGCGTGCGCGGCGGTGCCCTCGAGCAAAATCCGCTCGCGCTGCAGATCGGCCTCCCACATGATGCGGACCAGCTCGGGGAAGTTCACGCACGGCTGCCAGCCCAGCACGCGCCGCGCGAGCGAGGCGTCCCCCCGCAGCGCGTCCACCTCGACCGGGCGCAGATAGGCGGGATCGGTGCGCACGTAGCGGCGCCAGTCCAAGCCGGCGAGGGCAAACGTGGCCTCGACAAACTCCTGGACGGAATGGCTTTCGCCAGTGGCAATCACGAAGTCGCCGGGTTCGGACGCCTGCAGCATGCGCCACATCGCGTCGACGTATTCGGGCGCATAGCCCCAATCGCGGAGCGCGCTCAAATTGCCGAGAACGAGCTCGTCCTGCAGGCCGAGCTTGATTCGGGCGGCCGCACGGGTAATCTTGCGGGTGACGAAGCGCTCGCCGCGGCGCGGCGACTCGTGGTTGAACAGGATGCCATTGGCAATCCACGTCCCATAGCCAGAGCGGTAGACGCGCGCCAGATGGTAGGCGAAGACCTTCGCCGCGGCATACGGGCTGCACGGCTGCAGGGGCGAGGTCTCATCCTGCGGCGGGGGCGCGCTGCCGAACATCTCGCTGCTGCAGGCGTTGTAGATGCGGGGCCGCAAGTCGAGCTCGCGCACGCCTTCCAGCAGCCGCACCAAGCCCAGGCCGTCGGCATCCGCGGTGTATTCGGGAATCTCGAAGCTGACCTGGACGTGGCTCTGGGCGCCGAGATGGTAGATCTCATCGGGCTTGATGAGGCGCAGCAGGCGGCCGAGGGAACTGCCGTCCGTCAGGTCCCCGCGCACGTAATCGAAGCGCGAGCTGTCGACCTTCTCGAACAGATGGTCGATCCGACCGGTATTGAAGACGCTCGACTGGCGGACCACGCCGAAGACGCGATAGTCCTTCGCCAAAAGCAACTCCGCCAGGTACGAGCCGTCCTGCCCGGTTACGCCGGTGATGAGCGCGGTGCGTCGCGGCATGAGCTTCAGTTCTCCTACCAGCCCCGGACCTGGCCGACGCGGCCATCGCCGTCAAAGCGCAGGCCAAAGCGCGCAAGCAGAGTCGGGCCGATGTCGTAGATCGCCACGGTGCCACAGTCGCCGCCGACGCGGTCACGCGGGGCGCCGTTGATGAAGATCCCGTTCCAGTCGTGATTGGCCTCATCCGGGCCGGTGTCGTTCTCCAGCGAATAAATCGAGCCACTCCCGACGCTGCCGACCGAGCGCCAGTGCAAGTCGCCGAAATAGACGATCAGATCGGGAGGGTAGCCGCCGGGCCGCGGGTAGAGCTCGCCAGGGCGGTAAGCCTTCGTTCCCGGCCGGGTCGCCTCCAAGCCTTGGCGCAGTTCCTCCAGAAGTCCGTCCACCGCGGCCGGCTCGACCACGCCCTGGGGTTCGCGCCCGCGCACGTTCAAGAACAGACGGCCATAGTAGCCGCCGTCGCCCCAGGCCCGCGTGCGCGTCCAATCGATCGCCACTCGGTCGATGGGAACGGGTTGCGCCGGAGTTTCCTTGAGTGCCAAATAGCCGTTTTGTATCAGCCACTCGTTGATGCAGACACCGCCGTCGATACGCTTGGCGCCGTGATCGGAGACCACAACCACCTCGGTGTCCGCGGGAAACTGGTCGAGGAGCATCCCTATTTCCCTGTCCACGTACTGGTAATACTTGCGCACCGCATCCTCAAACGGATTGCCGGGCCGGTACTTGCGGTGGCCAGGGTCAATGAAGCTCCAGAATCCGTGGTGGATGCGATCCACGCCCATTTCCACCATCATGAAGAAATCCCAAGGCCGGGTGCGCGCCAAGTGGCGCGCCAGGGTGAAGTTCTTGCCCGTTTTTTGGTAGATCCGCTCCAGCAGCGCGGCTTTGTCGTCGGTGCGGAACCCCTCGGCGTCGAACACATAGCCCCCGGTTACCGCTTCCGCCTCGGCCTTCAGTTCGGGGGGGAAGGCGTAGGGGCTGTTGGCGGAGGGCGTCAGGAAGCATGAGATCATCGCGCCGTTGAGCGGCCGCACCGGGTAAGTGGGCGGCACGCCGATGACGATGGATTGGAGACCGGCGCGCGAGAGCACGTCCCAAATTCGGTCCTGCTGAATCGTGCGCGAGTCGACGATCGCGTATGCCCCGTAATCGTAGCTGCGGCGATTGCGGAACCCGTAGATGCCGAGCTGGCCGGCGTCGCACCCGGAGAGCATGCAGGTCCAGGCGGGCACAGTGATCGGCGGATGCGAACTGCGCATTAGCGCCCAACTGCCCTGCCGCATCAACCGCTCCAGATTCGGCAACTCGCCACGGTACCGGTCGAAGACCAATGCCGGGGCGGCACAATCCAAGCCAATGACGGCCAGTTTCATAATGAACGCGGAGCCGGCTGTGGTTAGTGGATCCCGTACCCGACGCCCAAAACCAGCGCCTGGCCCACATCCTGGAGCGCCGCCCGCAGCAGCTCCTTCTTGCCGTTTTGCGGGACGTACAAAACGTCGTCCGCATGCAATCCGACGTCGGCGGCGCCGTGGTGCAACATCTGGTCGAGGCGGACCGGGATCTCCACGCGCTTACCGTCGGGCAGCGGCCGGAAGATGGTGACCGCCTTTTCGTCGGGATCGTTGCCCAAGCCCTGCGCCAGCGCGACCGCGCGCAGGACCGTGATGGACTCCCCGGTGCGCAGGGGAAATGCGCCCGGCTTCTGCAAATCCCCTACCACATAGACCAGCTTGGCGCGCGAGACCGTGACCCAGTCATTGCCGGTCAAGAGGGGATTGTCGGCCGGAGTGTGAGTTCGCACGAGCGCCACAAGATCGAAGGTTTGGGGAGGTTGCGGCCTGCCCGCCTCAATCCGCGTGACCGTCACCGAATCGCCGGCGTCCGGCGCGAGACCCCCGCAGCGAGTCAGCACCTCGAGCAAGGTCATGGGGCGCACCGCCTGCAGCGTCGCAGGGGTGTGGACTTGGCCGGCCACGATGATCGGCTTGCTGTCCACCGCGGAAACCATCACCTGCGCGAGGGGATGCTCGGCCAAGCCCTCGCCGACCAGCTCCCGGCTCAGAGCAGCGGCCACCTCGGGCGCCGTCCGCCCGGAGGCCGGAATACCATGGTGGAGATAGGGCAGCGTGATGTCGCCCCCCGCGTCCACGCGGACTTCCCGAGTGAACTCGGGCATCTGGTAGACAAACACGGACAGCAGATCCTGGACACCGATGATGTAGCTGTCGGGAGCGACGGGCGACACCAAGTCGGGCTGCATACTGCCGGGCACGGGCACCGCGGGGGCTTGGACTTGCGGTTGCGCCTGGCCGATCTGCTGCGCCGGGACGGTCTGTGCGGCCGCCATCCCAGCGGCGAGCAGCAGCGCGGCCGCGATATGGACACGGGCACGCCCCACGTCAGTTGCCTGCATCCTCGCCCTCCTCGGCATCGCGATAGTAGCGGTGCTCGTAGCCCTCATAGTAGTTGTAGTACGCGCTGACGGAGGCGGAAACGCGATTGAGGACCACGCCCAGGACGCGCGCCTGGAAGGCGCGCAGCTGGCGCAGCGAGGCCGCCAGACGGGGCCGTTCCGTCTTGCCGCCGTGGGCCACCAGCACCGTGCCGTCGGCTACCCGGGTCACGATGCCCACCTCCGCGAACCCCAGCAACGGCGGGCAGTCCAGGATCACGTAATCGAAGCGATTCCGCAATTCCTGCACCACATCGTCGAGGCCCACGTGCAGCAGCTCGGCCGCCCCGGCCACGGCGGGCCCGGCGGTGATCACCCTCAGGTTCCCCGTGGCGACCAGAGGCTGCAGGGCGGCGTCCAGTTGCGTCCCGCCCTGCAGCAGCGTGGACAGGCCGACACGGTTGCGCAACTGCAACCGGCGATGCGCAGTCGGCCGCCGCAGGTCGGCATCCACCAGAACCGCGCTCTTGCCGGTGTTGGCGAATGCAGCCGCAAGGTGGCTTGAAATCGTGCTCTTCCCCTCTTCCGGCACCGAGCTGGTCACCGCGATCACCTGAATGTCTGGATGGGAAAACAGCAGGGCGCTGCGGATCGAGAGGACGGCCTCAAAAAACGGCGCGGCGGCACGTGCACCGGCGGCGGCCTCAGCCCCGGCACCACGCAGCTTCTCGCCGGCCGTCAGCTGGCGCTCGTGCCAGTT
>JAKAOE010000139.1 GCA_021823305.1 Acidobacteriota bacterium | reverse complement strand
AACGGCTCCGGATCCGGCGGCAGGTTGATGATGTTGCGCGGCCCGCCGCGCCCGCCGAAGCCCACCGGCCCCGCCGGCGTGCCCGGCGGCGGCCCGGCGTTCGGCCGGATGAACTGCATCGCGCCGTTGAGGATGTCGTGGCGCGTCATGCCGCCGTCCTGCGATTCGCCGTAGACGATGTGCCAATCGCTCGGGTCCTGGCGCGTGTAGAAGCCGTCGCCGCCCGCCACCGTGTACCAGTCGTCGTTCACGATCCCGTTCGCGTTGCGGATCGCGCTCGGCCCGCACCAGGCGTTGTTGTCCTGCAGCCCGCCGCAGACGTAATAGGGATGCCGCATGTCCGCCGAGACCTGGTAGAACTGCCCCAGCGCCATCTTGTTCTCGTACTGCCACGTCTGCCCGCCGTCGTGGCTGATGTCCAGCCCGCCGTCGTGGCCGATCGCCACGATGCGCGAATCCTTCGGGTCGATCCAGATCGCGTGGTAGTCGGTGTGCGAGCCCGTCATCGGCCGCCACGTCTTGCCCCCGTCCATCGAGATCTGCCCCGGCGTGCCGCCCACGAACAGCTTCTGCGAGTTTTCCGGATCCACCCGGATCTGGCTGAAATACACCGGCCGCTGATCCTGGTTGCTCATGAACGTCCACGTCCGCCCGCCGTCGCTCGAGCGGAACACCCCGCTCTTGTTCGGATCGGGCTTGGGCGGCGCGCCCCGTCCCGGAAACCCGCGCCCCGGCTTCGCCGGCCCGCCGTTGGCCGCCGTGCCCCCGCCTACGCCCGCGCTTGCGCCCGCTTCCACCTGCACGTAAATGATCTGCGGGTTGGGCGGAAAGATGGCGATGGCGATGCGCCCGTAGATGCCGTCCTTGGGCTTGGGCCAGCCCGGCCCGTCCAGCCGCGTCCAGGTCGCGCCCGCGTCCGTGGACTTCCACAGCCCGCTGTTCGGCCCGCCGCCGTTGAACCCCCACCAGGTGCGCCGCCGCTCGTAGCTTGCCGCGTAGACGACGTTCGGGTCCTGCGGATCGATCGCGACGTCGGTGAAGCCCGTGTTCTCGTCGATGTACTTGGCCTGGATCCACGTCTTGCCGCCGTCGGTGGACTTGTACAGCCCCCGCTCCGGGTTGGGCCCGAACAGATGCCCCACCGCGGCCACGTACACCACGTCCGGATTGCGCGGATCCACCGCGATCCGCCCGATGGACTGCGTCTGCGTCAACCCCAGGTGCGTCCACGTCTTGCCCCCGTCGCGCGTCCCCCAGACGCCGTCGCCCATGGTCGAGCTCTGCCGGTTGTTCGCCTCCCCGGTGCCGACGTAGACGATGTTCTTGTCCGACGGCGCGATCCCGATCGCCCCCACCGATTCGTTCGCCATGTTGTCCCACAGCGACGTCCAGTGGTTGCCGCCGTCGGTGGACTTCCACAGCCCGCCGGTGGCGAAGCCGAGGTACAGCGTCATCGGATCCTGCGGCGAGCCTTGAATGTCGTCCAGCCGCCCCATCATCACCGCCGGCCCGATCGAGCGGAACGCGAACGGCCGGAACATCGGATTGTGCGAGACGTTGACCGCGCGCGGCGGCGGTTGCGGCGCACGGCCCTGGGCCAAGGCATAGCTTCCGGCGGCGAGCAATGCGGCGCTGGAGATGGCGGCAAGCCGGTTCGACATAGGTCCACCTCGGAGGAATCACCGGCACTGTATCACAGCCACAACGGATTGGATGGGAAGAAAAACTGACATGACGGTCGTATCCGCGCGCAACCGGAATGTGCCCGGCGAATCATATGGGACATGCGGGTGGTGCAGCTCGGAATCGCCGTGGCCGTCGCTCTGGCGCTGGTCGCCGGTCTGGCCCTCGCCATCGGCCGCGTCGGCCCGCCCGGCGCCGTCCCCGTGCCCGCGCCCCGGCTCGACGAGCTCCCGGCCGCCGCTCCCGGCAGCGAGCGTGTAGTGCTGGCCGGCGGCTGTTTCTGGGGCGTCCAGGCGGTCTACGAGCATGTGCGCGGTGTCCTCTCGGCCACTGCCGGCTACGCCGGTGGCGCCGCCTCTACCGCCGATTATGAGGACGTCAGCACCGGATCCACCGGCCACGCCGAGTCCGTGCGTGTGGTTTACGATCCCCGCCGCATCACCCTCGGCCGCCTGCTGCAAATCTTCTTTTCCGTGGCCGCGGACCCGACCGAGTGGAACCGCCAGGGCCCGGACGTCGGCAGCCAGTACCGTTCGGTGATCTTCTACGCTTCGCCGGAGCAGCAACAGATCGCGGCGGCCTACATCCGCCAGTTGACGGTGGCGCGTGTCTTCCGCCGCTCGATCGTCACCGAGGTCGCGCCCTTGCCCGCCTTCTATCCCGCCGAAGCGTATCATCAGGACTACGCCGCGCGGCATCCGGGCGCAGCGCCGGGCTGGGGCCACCGGGGCCCCGGACCGGCGCGAGCACAAGCGGGACGCGCGGCGCAGCCGCGCTGGGGCCCGCGCCCGCCCGATGATCCCTACATCCAGATCAACGATCTCCCCAAGCTCGTCAATCTCCGCCGCGCCTGGCCCCGCTTCTACCGCGCCGCCGCACGGGAAACTGCGGATTCTCATCGCCAGTGATGACCCCGGCGACCCCTCCGTCGGCGCCGCCAAGGCGCCGCGCAAGCTGCAGGCCGCCTTGCGCGAGCTCGGCCACGACTGCGATCTGATCTATCGCGAGGACCTCGGCCCGCGCCCGCGCAACGAGCGCCTTCGTTTCGCCGTTTCGCCCTCGCTCGCCTGGCGCGCGCTGCGCCGCGCCTGGCGCGAGCGCGGCCCCTACGATGTGCTCGACGTGGTCGCGGCCGAGGCGGCGGTGCTGGCGCGGCGCCGCGATGCCTTCCCGGGCGCGGCGCTGGTGGCCCGCTCCCATGGCCTCGACCATCTCTTCTACCGCGGCTTGGTGGAGGACCATCGCGCCGGATTGCTGCGCAAGCCGCTGTGGCGCCGCCTCTGGTTCCCGCTTGTCCGCCTGCGCCCGGCCGCGTCGGCGCTGCGCCGGTCCGACGCCGTCATCCTGCTCAGCCAGCGCGAGCGCGAGTTCACCCTGGATCGGCGCTGGCAGCCGCCGCAGCGCCTCGCCGTCATCGCCCATGGCATCGAGCCCGGCCGCCGCGAGGCCGCGCCTCCGCCTGGCGCGCCCCGCGGCGCCGGCTTGCTCTTTTCCGGCGCCTGGTACACCGGCAAGGGCAGTCGCACCCTCGCCCAGGCCCACGCGCTCCTCGCGCGCGGCGGCCTGCGCATCCCGCTCACCCTGCTGGGCGGCGTCCTCGGCACGCCGCTGGCCGCGGTCGAGGCGCACGTGCGCTCCGCGTTCGCGCCCGAGTCGCAGCCCTGCCTGACCGTGCTGCCCCGCCTGCGTGACGAGGACGCCGTCTTCGCCCTCTATCGCAGCCACGACGCCCTGGTCTGCCCCTCCGGCGCCGAGGGCTTCGGCATGGTGGTCTTCGAGGCGCTCAGCCAGCGCCTGCCCGTCATCTGCTCCTCCGCCGTCGGCGCCGCCGAGCGCCTCCGCCATGGCGACCAGGCCTGGATCGTGCCCGCGCGCGACCCGCGCGCCTTGGCCGAGGCGATGGCGCGCCTCTGGCAGGATGCGCGCCTGCGCGCCCGTTTGGCCGAAGGCGGCTACCGCCGCGTCGGCGCCTTCCCCTGGAGCCGCGCCGCGGAAGAGACGGTCGCCTGCTATCGCGCCGCCTTGCAGGCGGCGCGCGCCGGCCTCGCTTGACAGGATGGGCAAAAGGTCCAAACTGAAAGCAACGGCGGAGGCCATGCGCGGGCGATGGATAGCGGTTGTGCTCCTGGCGGCAAGCGTCTTCCTCCTTGCCGACTCGCGCGTCCGCATTGTGCGCATCAGCTTCCTCCGCCATGGCGTGCTGGTACGCAAGCCCACCAGCGATGGCCGGCTCGGGCGCTGGTCGCCCGCCCTGCTCAACGCCCCCGTGGTTGAGGCGGAGCAGTTCCGTACCAGCGCCGACGGCGAAGCCGAGATCGAGCTGGAATGCGGCTCCGCCCTGCGCCTTACGCCCAGCTCGGCGATGACCATCACCCGCCTGCGGTTGCGCGATAACGGCGTGCGCCGCACCACCGTCGCCTTCACCCGCGGCGAGGCTTACTTTTCCGTGCGCAAGGCCGACGCCACCGACTTTCACGTCCAGTTCGCCGATAGCGTAATTGCCACGCCCCACGGCAGCGCTAACCTGCGCCTGCGCCTGCCCCCGCGCGGGCAGCCGACGGTGGAATTGCTCGGCGGCCACGGCGATCTGCTGCTGCACGGCCGCGACTACGTCCTGCGCCGCAACGTGCGCTGGGCGCTGGTGCCCGGCGGCGGGCTGCTGGCGCTCGCCGAGGCCCGCGCCGACCGCTTCCAGCGCTGGAGCCACACCCGCGATCAGCGCTTTGAACGCGAGCTGATGGCCGCCCAGCCCTCCACCGGCGTGAACGCCGCGGTCTCGGCGCCGCCGCAGCCGGGCCAGTCGGTCAGCGACTCCACCATGATCCTCGATCCCCAGAGCGGCTTCGGCATCCTCGACTCCGGCAATCCCGATCCCTTGCTGGATTCGGCGCGCGAGGTCCGCAAAGTCCCCTATTGCGCCGGCAACTGAGCCCGCGCCCGCCGCCGCAGCCGCCCCAGGTTGCGCGCGAACTCCCAGTAGTCGCCGGCGCCGAGTTTGGACTGCCCATGCCGCCGGGCGCCGAAGACGATCGGGATCTCGATTACCTGCGCCCCGCCCAGCAGCGCCTCCGCGATCAGCGACGATTGAAAGGCGTAGCCGCGGCGCGCCAGCCCGTCCTGCCGGCAGCGCTCCACCAACTGCCACGCCAGCTCCGCCCGCAGGCAGCGGAATCCGGAGGTGTAGTCGGCCAGCCGCGGCAGCCCCGCCCACTCGTGCAGCAGCCGGCTGCCGAGGCGCGAGGTGGCGCGCCGCCGCGCCGAAAACGCCGGCGTCGCCCCGCCCGGCGCGAACCGCGAGCCGATCACGATGTCCACCGGCGGCCGGCAGGCGGCGATCAGCTCCGGCAGCGCCGCCGGATCGTGCTGCCAGTCGGCGTCCATCTGCACCAGCAGCTCGGGCGCCAGACTGGCGCGTGCGTGGGCGAACCCGCGCTGGTAGGCGTCGCCCAAGCCGCGTTTGGCCCCCTCCAACAGCCGCAGCCGCGGGTGTGCGGCGATCAGCTCCTCTACCACGAGCGCCGTGCCGTCCGGCGAGCCGTCGTCCACCACCAGCGCCCACAGCTCACAGTCGGCCAGCCGCGCCTGTTGCGCGAACAACGCCGGCAGCAGCGTCGCCAGCGGGCGCGCCTCGCAATAGGCTGGCAGTACGACGCAGCAGCGGCGCATGGCTCAGGCGGCGCGCCGCACGCGCTGCAGGTGCCCCGGCAGGCGGCGCAGCGCCTCGGTCGCGGCGGGTCCGAAGCGCGCCGCCTGGTAGGTTGCGATGAATTCGCGCGCCGCGGCCAGCAGCGCCGAACCGGGGCGCGCGGCGGCCAGCGCCAGCAGCAGCTCGTCGCCGGTTTGCGCCGGCGCCCGGGCGATGCCGGCGCGGCGGAGGCAACGCTGAAAGCGGCGGTACAGGCGCTGCGCCTGGCGCACCGTCTGGCGCTCGTTGGCCTGCGCCCGCGCCGCCCGCGTCCGCCGCCGGCGCAGGCCCAGCAGCCCGGCCGCGAGCCCGCCCGCCAGCAGCCAGATGCCCAGCCCCAGCGCCCGCTGCGCCCCGCTCGCGTGCCCGCCGCCCGCCGCCGCCAGCGCCCGCCAGGCCGCCACGGTCCCCGCCGCCAGCGCCGCCCAGCCCTGCGCCAGCCCGGCGCCGAAGTGCATCTGCATCTAGA
>JAKAOE010000138.1 GCA_021823305.1 Acidobacteriota bacterium | reverse complement strand
CAGGCAGGTCCTCCAAGGAAACCGCGGGGCCCTGCTGACGATGCAGGCCGCGCTGGCGGTAGCAGGCGCGCTTGACGATGCGGAAGAGCCAGACGTGGAAGGTCTCGGGCGCGCGCAGCTCGGGCACGGCCTTGAGGGCGGAAAGCAGCGACTCCTGGGCGATATCCTCGGCATCCTCGCGGTGGCCGCAGACCATCATCCCGAAGGAGAAGATGCGCGGCATGTAGGCGTCGAGGAAGCGTTCGGTCGAGCCGGGCTCGCCGCGGCGCAGGGCGTTGATCAGGTCGAGATCAGGAGACGCGGGCACGCTTCAGTATGCCGCATTGATGGGCGCGGGGCCCAGCGCGGCTTCCGGTCCCGGCGGTGCCGGCTCGGGGCCCTGGTTGTCCCGAGCCGGCGCTCCGGCTCAAGGCGAAAGCGGCGGGTTGCAGCCGCTTGGATCGCGTGCTACGGTGCGGGATAAGGAGAGGCTATGATGCAAAAATTCGTTATCGAACGCGATATACATGGCGCGAGCAAGCTCACGGACGGCGAGCTGCGGGACGTTTCCAGAAAATCCGCCGAAGCGCTGGCGGCGATGGGGCCGAACATTCAGTGGCTGGAGAGCTTCGTCGCAGGGGACAAGGTCTATTGCATCTACGTCGCGCAGAACGAGGAGCTGATCCGCGAGCACGCGCGGCGCGTGGGCCTGCCGGCGAATCACATCGCGCCGGTGCACCGGGTGCTGGACCCGTCGAGCGCCGGGTAGCCGCGCGGACGGCGGTCACGCCGCGTGCGGCGCGGGCGCGGACGGCGGCGGGGCGGCCTCGGTCCCGGCTTCGGGGTGGCAGATGGGGCAGCGGCAATCGTGGCCGTGGTCGTTCCAGGACTTGTGGCAGGCGACGGCGATGACGAAGGGGATGGTGGTGAGGACGCCGACGGCGATCAGGGCGGTGCCGGCGGCACGAGCTTCCTCCTTGCTGAGCTTGCGCGAGAGGCACAGGCCGATGCCGATGCCGAGCGCCACGCGGGTGGTGGCGAACATCATCACTTTCGGCCCCCAGAGTTTCGCCGCCGCTTTCTTGTCCATTTTGCCGGGCTGCATCGCCATACCCTCCGCGCGAATTAGATGTCGCGGGAGGCGGTTTCGGCGGTGCGTAGCGACATCACCGGCAAATATTCGCCCACGAGCTCGCGATGCCACCAATGGCCGGTGGTCCGGCGTTCGGCGGGCGTGGTGAAACGATAGCGGTAGTAGCGGGCGCGGAGAAAGCGCGGCGGGGCCTCAGGGAACGGATTGACGCGCAAAAGGCGGAGCGTGGGTGCGTCGTCTTGCAGCAGCTTGGCGACCAGGCGCAGGAACCAGACTTCGTAGCCGGGGAAGCGCAGATCACCAGGACCGGCGACGTGGACCGAGAAGGGCAGGAACCACATCAGCCAGTCGAGCCGGAGGTGGTACGGCGCGATCTGGGGCGGCCGGCGGCGGGGATCGCCGGGCTTGGCTGTGAACTCGTATTCGCGCCACTGGGTTTGCGGGGTCAGCACCGGATCGGCCGCGCCTTCGAGCACGATCTCGTAGCGCACGCGGGTGATGCTGCCGAAGGCGCCGTAGGCGTTGATGATGTGCCAGGGGTTGTAGCTGCGGTTCATCGCCTGGCGACGGGAGAAGAGGTTGCGGGCGGGTGCGACGCTGAGCGCGAGCGTGGCCGCGGCGAGCGCGTAGAGGAGCGCGGTGCAGGCGACGGGCGGCGGCGCGATCGCGGCCGCGTGGACGCCGAGCGTGGCATCGCTGAAGGCGGAAAAGCCGAGCACCAGCGTCAGCCAGTTGAGCCAAGCATAGTTGCCGCTGACGATGAGCAGCGCCTGCTGCAGGATGGCGAATCCGCCGGCGGCGGCGGCGAAGGGCTGCGGCAGGAAGAGCAGGAACGGCAGGCCGACCTGGACGACGTGGCTGAAGAGGACCGATGCCCGCTGCAGCGGCTTGGGGATGCGGTGAAAGTACCAGCTCAGCGGATTGGGCAGCGGCTGGGTTTCGTAGTGGTAATAGAGGCAGGTGAGATCGCGCCAGCACCGGTCGTGGCGCAGCTTGATCAGGCCGGCGCCGAGCTCGGTGCGGAAGAGCATCCAGCGCAGGATGAGGATGGGGATGAGCGGGGCGGCGAAATGCGCGGGGCCGAGGAAGGCGGTGAAGAAGCCGGCCTCGAGCAGCATGGACTCCCAGCCGAAGGCGTAGAACGTCTGGCCGACGTTGACGACGGAGAGATAGAGGAACCAGAGCAGCAGCCAGGCGAAGATGCCGAGCCACCACGGCAGCAGCGCGAACACGCCGATGAGGGCCAACGTCGAGAGCGCGATGCCCGTCCAGGCGACGGCGCGCAGGCGGCGGTCGGAGTAGCCCCAGGCGAACAGGCTGGGGTTGGACCAGAAGCCGCGGCCGCGGAGAAACTCGGGGGCCGGGAGCAGGCCACGCTCGCCGAGCAGCGCGGGAAACTGGCGCAGCACGCCGAGGAAAGCGGCGAGATAGACGGCGGCGAAGCCGCGCTGGAGGATCAGGCGGGCGAACTCGAACGTGCCGAACCAGGCGTGCGCCACGGCCACATCATAGACGCGAAGCCAGCCGCAAGATGGCGCGCAGGAGTCATGGCGGCGTTACCGCGAAACGACTGACGCCAGTGCGCAGCGCGGCGCGGTGAGCGGCGCGGCGGCGGAGTGCGCGCCGCGCCAGGCGGCGACAGCATGCTGGAGCTGGGCGCATTCGCCCGGCCAGACGCCGGCGACTTCGGCGTTGGGCATGCCGTCGCCGGAGCCGATGGCGGAATAATAGGACACGAACGCGCGGTTGAGGGCGGCGAAGCGGCGTTGCGCGGCGGCATTGCGCGCGGCGACGGCGGCGTGGTAACCGTCGTAGCTGGCGGTGAGGGCGGCGTAGACCGAGGCCTGGAGCGCGGCCTGGCGGACGACGGAAGCGGCGGTCGAGCGGGAACGCGGATCCATGACGACGCGCAGCGGGCGGGTGTAGGTTGCGCCGTTGACGGTGAGGCGGACCTGGTACTTGCCGGGCGGGAGCAGGTAGCCCTCGGGCTCCTGGCGCGGGGTACGGCCGGGGGTGGCGTCGTCGCCGACCTCGAAGGAGCGGAAGCCGCGCGGCCAGATGACGCGCGGGTCGGCGGTGCGCAGGTTCCAGGAGAAGCGGTTGTCGCCGGCGTGGTTGAGCAGCTTCGCCGGCGGCGCGAACCAGCTCGCGGCGACATTGAAGAGCACGTGCTTGCGCGGCGGCGGGGCGCTGGAGAAGGTGCGCACGAGCCGGCCGGCGGGGTCGTAGATGGCGAGCGTGATGGGCTGAGCGGCGGCGTGCGGCAGCACGTAGTCGAAGGTCGCGCCGGCGGGCGGATTGTTGGCGGCGGGGACTTCGGCGGGCAGCGGCATGTCCTGGTCGTTGTCGTTGCGAACGCGCACCGTGGTTGCGGGCGGATAGAAGTAGACCGCGCCGCGGGCGGCGGCGGCGGACGCGGCGGCGATGTGGCGGAGCGGCGTGATATCGTCCAACACCCACATGCCGCGGCCGTAGGTGGCGGCAGCGAGATCGCGGCGGGTGACGGCGAGGTCGCGCACCGGCGCGGGCGGGAGATTGAGCTGGAGCGGCTGCCAGGAGGCGCCGGCGTCGAAACTGACGTAGACGCCGGCGGCGTGCATGCCGCCGGCCAACGCGGCGAAGTAGAGGCCGGGCTGGCGCGGATCGGCGCGGACCGCCCAGACGGTGGCGTCGCGCGGCAGGCCGGAGACCGCGGCGCGCCAGTGCGCGCCGTAGTCGGAGGTGCACTCGACTTGCGGCGCGGCGGACAGCACGGCGCAGGCGGAGGCGGGCGAGCGCGGCGAGGCTGCGAGGTTGCGGATGGCGCCTTGTACCTGCAACGCCAGGCGCCAACTGCCGCCGCCGTCGCGGCTGAGCATCACGCGGCCGTTGGTGGTGCCGGCCCAGAGGACGGCGCCGCTGACGGGCGAGGGAGCGATGGCGGCAATGGCCGGGCCGCGCCTGAATCGAGCCGCGCCGCGGCTGCGGCGGGCGGCGGGCGAGGCGCCGCCGGTGAGGTCGGGGCCGAGGCGGCGCCAGCTGACGCCGCCGTCGTCGGTGGCGAGCAGGTATTGCGTGCCGAGGTAAAGGCGGTGCGGATCGGTGGACGAAAAGACGATCGGCGCGGGCGAGGCCAGGCGGTATTTGGAGCCGGCGTAGAAGACGGTGGTGAGCTGGCCGTCGCGGCGGTCGAAGCGCACGACGTTGCCATACCAGTTGTTGACGTAGACGAAGCCGGGATGGAGCGGATCGGGGGCGGAGAAGGCGTCCTCGTTGCCGCCGGTGGAGTACCAATCCTGCATCGAGATGCGGCCGTAGTCGCTGCGGTCGGGCAGGGCGAGCGTGCCGCCGGAATCCTGCTGCGAGGTGTACATGCGGAAGGGAAAGCGCGCATCCACCGCGACGCGGTAGAGCTGCGCGGTGGGCTGGTTGAACCAGAGGCTCCAGGTCTTGCCGCCGTCGACGGTGATGGTCGCGCCCTGGTCCACGCCCAGGATCATGCGGCGCGAGTTGGCCGGGTCAATCCAGAGGACATGGTAGTCGTCGCCGCCGGGCGCGCCCTTGAAGGCATGGAAGATGACACCACCGTCGGTGGAACGGTAGAGCGTGGTCTCGACCGCGTAGACGACGTTGGCGTGGTTGGGGTCCACATAGACCTGGCAGAAGTACCCGCCGCCGGTGATGCGCGGGTCGCGGGTGATGCGGCGGAAGCGGCCGCCGCCGTCAGAGGAACGGTAGAGGCCGCGGGCGAGGTAGGCGTAGACGCGGCTGCCGTCCATGCCGGGGGCGACGGCAAGGCCCATCTTGCCGCGGCCGGCAAGCGGCAGACCGGCCGCCGGCAGCGGCGACCAGGTGAGGCCGGCATCGCGCGAGCGGTAGAGCTCGCCGGGCGGGGCGTTGGGCGGCGTGCGGCCGAAGAGACCGCCGCCGGCAGGCTCGGTGGCGGCGTAGAGGTCCTCGGGATGATCCGGGGCGGCGGCAAGGTTCACCGCGCCGGCGCCGCCGCCGGGCGCGAGCGTGCGCTGCCAGTGAGCGCCGCCGTCGCGCGAGAGCCAGATGCCGGAGGCGGCGTCGCCCGGGCCGGCGGCGGCGACCACCCAATCGGGGTTGGTGGGCGAGACGAACAGCGCATCGATGTGGCGCGCGGCGGCGAGGCCGAGATGGCGCCAGGTGCGGCCGCCGTCGCGCGAGCCCCAGATGCCGTTGCCGGGCAACTGCTCGCCGGCGCCAGCGTAGACGATACGCGGGTTGGAGGGCGCCAGCGCGAGCGCGCCGATCGAGTCGGCGCCGGGGGCGTCAAAAACCGAATGCCAGACCACGCCGCCGTCGGTGGTCTTGAAGACGCCGCCGCCGGGGGCGCCGATGTAATAGAGGTTGGGGCGCGAGGCGGCGCCGGTGACCGCGGTGACGCGGCCGGCGCGATAGGGGCCGATGAAGCGCCAGCGCAGGCCGGAAAAGAGCGCCGGGTTCACGGCTTGCGCGGCCGCGAGGAGCGGAACCGACAGCGCAGCCGCGAGCGCCGCGCCCATGCGGAAGGAAGATCGCGCCATGCTGCTTAGATTACCGTGCTACGCTCCGGGCGGGGCGATGCGCGGCGTGGGCGGCTCAGTGGCCGCGGAGCGGAGGCAGCGGGGCGCCGACGGCGAGGGTGGCGGCGTGGCGGGCCAGGGCCTGGCGGTTGTAGGCGGCGACCCGGGTGGCGAGCAGGCGGTTGAAACGCGCGCGGGCGAGGACGATGGCGCGGCGCTCGCGCGCCAGTAGAGCCAGGGCGCGCGGATCGGGAGGCAGGTCGTAGCCCGGCG
>JAKAOE010000137.1 GCA_021823305.1 Acidobacteriota bacterium | reverse complement strand
GCCAGGACGACGACGGCGAAGAGGGCCCCAGCCGGCTGCCGCAGGGCGGCGGCGTGATTCCGGCGAGCGCCTGGCACGCCTACGGCGGCTGCGACAACGAGAGCGGCTTCGGCGTGCCCGACCCGAAGGACCCCGACATCATCTGGTCGAGCTGCTACAACGGCGACCTGACGCGCGTGAACCTGCACAACGGCACCTCGCGCAACGTCGCCGTGGACCCGATCGCCACCTACGGCGACGCGCCCTCGGCGGTGCGCAACCGCTGGAACTGGACGATGCCGATCGCCATCTCGCCGGAGAACCACAACCAGGTTTACGTCGGCAGCCAGTACGTCTGGCAGACCGACGACGCCGGCCAGAGTTGGAAGCGCATCAGCCCCGACCTCACCACCAACGACAAGAGCAAGGAAGGCCACTCCGGCGGGCTGGCCTGGGACGACCTCGGCACCTACGACGTCTGCACCCTCTCCATGATTGACGAGTCGCCGGTCAAGGCGGGCGTGATCTGGGCGGGCAGCTACGACGGGCAGGTGAGCGTGACGCGCGACGGCGGTTTGCACTGGACTAACGTCACCAAAAACATCCCCGGCCTGCCGCCTTGGGGCACGATCAACCTGCAGGCCTCGCCCTTCGCCGCCGGCACCGCCTATATCAGCTCCAACCGCAAGAGCCTGGGCGATTACGCGCCCTACATGTTCAAGACCACCGATTACGGTCAAACCTGGACCAGCATCGCCGGCGACCTGCCGCATTCCGAGTTCAGCTTTGTGCACATCGTGCGCGAGGATCCGGTGCGGCCGGGCATGCTGTACGCCGGCACGGAAAACGCGCTCTATATCTCCTGGGACGACGGCGCGCACTGGACCCAGCTGCGCAACAACCTGCCGCCGGCGCCGGTCTACTGGCTGCAGATCCAGCCCACCTTCAGCGACCTGGTGATCGGCACCTATGGCCGCGGGGCGTGGATCCTCGACGACGTAACGCCGCTGCGCAGCTGGGACACGGTTTCGGCCGCGGGCAAACCCTACCTGTTCCGGCCGCGGCCGGCCTATCGCTTCCGCACCACCGTGGTGGCGCATCAGGACAATCCCAACGGCGCCACCGTGGGCGAGGACATCCCCTACGGCGCCGACCTGAACTACTACTTGCCGGCCGCTGCCAGGGTGACGCTCACCATCCGCCGCGGCGCGGACGTCATCCGCGTCCTGCATCAGCGCGATGGAGCGGGACTGAATCGTATCTTCTGGAACCTGCGCCATCCCAACCACGACGTCATCACGCTGCTCACCAACCCGCCGGGCGAACCCTGGGTGGCGACGCCGCCCGAGGGCCGGAAACTGAACGTCTGGGGGCAGCCGACGCCGCTCGGGCCCATGGTGGCGCCCGGCGATTTCACCGTGAACCTGAGTGTCAACGGCGCGCCGGCGGGCCCCCGGCCGCTGGAGGTGCTGCGCGATCCGCACGACGTCGGCACGGTGCAGGACATGCAGGCCAGCGAAGCTTTCCTGGTGCAATTGCAGGGGCAGATGCACCAGCTGGCGGGCATGATCGAGCACTTCGAGTTCCTGCGCAAGCAGATCGAGGGGCTGGAGCAGGGACTCGCGTCCGATCCGCAGGCGGCGCCGGTGGTGGCGGCGGCGCGGCGGCTGGAGCGGCAGGCGGAGGCGATCGAGGGCAGGATGTTCAACCTCGAATCCACCGGTTCCACCGAGGATTCTTTCCGCAACCCGAGCGAGCTTTATGAACAGTTGGGCTCGCTGAACAACAACCTGGAAAACTCGGGCGCCGACATGGCGCCGACCGACGCCGAGATCGGCGGGCACCTGCAACTCGCAGCGGCGCTGGCGGCGTTGGCGCGCCGGGCGCACGCCTTCACCACCACGCAAGTGCCGGCCTTCAACGCCCTGGCCAAAGCCCACGGCCTGACCGCGGCGTTGCAGGAATGAGATGATTACCCCTATGGGGTTCCATCGCGCTGGCTTGGCGCTCGTGGCCGGGTTGCTGCTGGCGCCGCTGGCGGCGCAGGTGCCGGTGACGCTGCTGCCGCGTTATACGGTCGGGGAGCGGCTGCTGTACTCGGTTGCGATCCACTCCACCATCAGCTCGGGCGCGGTGCTCGACACCACGGCGGAAGCCGAGCTGCGCGTGGTCGCGGCGCCCGCGCCGGGCAAGTTCACCGCCACGGCGCGCTTCCTGCGCTACACCACCAAGGTGCAGGCGCAATCGCCGGCGGATCTGGCCGGACTGCAGCGGCAATCGGCGGCCACTGACCACGCCGCGACCAGCATGGCGCCGGCCGAGTTCGCGGTGACGCCGGGTTCGTTCAAGACCCTCTCGCGGCAGGCGGGCGCGGTCTACGACCAGCCGGTGGAGATGCTGCAGGAGCTGGCGCGCACCGACTCCCTGCCCACCGGCCCCACCGCGGTGGGCGCGGCCTGGACGCGCACCCGCCGCCGCGCCATCCCCACGCTCAACGCCTCCGTGCCGCTCCGGCTCGACTGCTCGCTCAACGCCATCGCGCCCTACGCCGGCCAGCCGGCCGCCACCATCGTGGTCCACGCCCAAGGCAGCGCGGCGCTGCCGCCAGGCTCGCTGCCGGGCTCGAAGGCGCTGGCGGCGCAGGGCCTGGTGGCGGAGGCGACGGTGCGCTTCGACACCACCGCCACCTCGCACTACCGGATCGCCGACGGCGTGCTGCTGGAAACCTCCAGCACCAGCCACAACAATATGCGCATCAACCTGGTCGGCCCCAGCCCGGCGGCCAAGACCACCAACGCGGATATTCACTCCACCTCGACGGTGAAGCTGGAAAAGGAAACCCCGCCGGCTAGTTGATTGTGAGCTGAAAGGTGGTCGAGCGGCTGACTGGATCAATGACGCCTGGCGTGACATCGGTCGCCGTCACTGTCACCGTGGCCGTAATCGGGGCCGAATTGCCTGCCCCTGAGCCCGAACCACTGCCTGACCCCAGACCGGATCCGCCGCCGCTTGCGGCGCCACCACCGCAAGCGATCATCGCCAGCGCCAGCGTTCCGACCAGCGCCAGCCGCGGCCGTTTCTTCCATGCCAACACCAAGCAGCCGGCGAGCAGGAAAATCCACCCGCCAGTCCACCAATCGCCGCTGGGGGGCGCCGCCACTCCCGCCGTGGGCGACAACCATAGATTCATCGTAATGCCCCCGGTTCCCGGCCCGGGCAGGAAAACCGGCGTCGGCCCGCCGGTACACGTGACGCCTGCGGGCAAGCCGCTACAGCTCAATTGCAGCGTGGTCGTGAGATAACTCGTTCCCTGGATCGTGAAGAAGACGTAGCCGGGTTGACTGGGGAGCCTGGTCACCGCCGACTTGACCGGGCTAATACTGAAGTCGCCCAAGGTGACGGAGGCGTCGAGCGTGTGGGACAAGGTGGCCCCGCCTTGGCTCGCGGTGCCGATGATGGGTACGGTGACCGCGCCCGAACCGCTGAGCCCGGTGACGGTGATCTTCCCGCTGCTGCTGACATTGCACGCTGCCCCCGCGGGCGGCGCCCCGCACGCGAAGCTCACGGGCGCCTGCAGGCCGTTGAGACTGAACCCGTTGACATCAAACGTGGCCGGGTCACCGGGCAGGATCACGTTGCTGCCGGAATTCTCGTGGATCTGAAAATCACCGTCGTTGGCGACATTCAGGACGGTCGAGGCCTGTACGCCGCCGCCGGTGCCGGTGATGGTGAGCGGAATGGCGCTGGACTCGGGCAGCCCGGCCATGCCGGAGACGGTCAGCGTCGCGCTCTGCCCCGACGATACCGAAGCCGGGCTGAAGGCGCATTGCACGCCGGCCGGACCGGCGCAACTCAGCGCGATGGGCGTAGGAAAGCTGTGCGTTGTGGTCAAGGTAAGGGCACTGGCGAGGCCGCTCGCCCCCGGTATCGTAGGTGGCGGGCTGCCGTTGAAGTAGAAACCCTCGGCCTGGACGGAAACCGGTGCGCTTACCGAGCTGCCGGCAGTCGTTCCCGTGACGTCAAAAAAATCGCTGCTGTAGCTGGCCGGGAAGCCGGAAATCGTCAGGGTACTGGCTTGCCCGGCGGTGATCGCCGGCGGCTGAAAACTGCACGCCCCCAAGCTGGAGCCGGGAGCACAGCTGAGCGCGATGCTCCCGCTATAGTTGCTGGTCGAACTGGCGCTGACTTGAAAGACCGCCGAAGTTCCAGCCATCGCGGCGCGGCTGGCGGGTGTGGAGGTCAGCTCGAACTGCGTCAGGGTAAACGCGGCCATTCGGCCCTGCAGCAAATTCCCGCTCGTGGCGTCGACCTCCAGATTGACCGAACCCGGGACCGCGATGTCGGCGGCCGCCACAGTCAGCGTGCCGGTGACGACGCCGGTGACGGAAGCAACGCTGGCGGGCGAAAACGTGCACGTGATGCCGGCGGGTGGCTTCGGACAGGCAAGCGTCACGGGCGCGTTGAACGGCAGTATCGGCGGCTGGAACGCGAACGGGGCCAGCGTCCAGTTGTAGACCATGCTTTGGCCGAGCTGGAACGTATGCGGGGCGTTGGCTAGGCTGAACGCGAAGTCGCTCGCCTGCACTGCGGCGGATTGGCTCACCTTGGCGAACCCGTTGTCGCCGGTCACGGTGATCAAGTAAGTGCCGCCAGTCGTGGGCGTGGCCGTGACCGTGGCCGTGCCTCCCGCCGCGACGCTGGCGGGCGACACCGAGCATTGAGGAGAGCAGCTCAGCGCGATCGTGGAAGCGCCGCCGAGCGCCGCGGTCTGCACGGTGAACGCAGCCGGCTGCTCCGCTGTGACCGACACCGAACTGGGCGTGAGAGACAGGGTGAATGTCGGCGGGACGGCCGCCGGAATGCTCCAGGCGCCGCGGCCGTGGGTGCCGGCCACCAGCGTGGGCGTGCCGCCGGCGCCGGTCAACGCCAGGCTGAGCACCGCCGCCGCCGGCAGGTTGTCGCCCTCGCGCGCCCAGATCTCCTGGCTGCCCTTCGCGCCGCCGTCGCCGGTAGCGAACACGCCGACATCGGTGGCGACGAAGATATCGTCGGGATTGCCGGGGTCAACCACGATCGCATTGATGGGCGTGCCGGGGAGATTCCCGGCGATATTGACCGCGGTCTTGCCGCCGTCGGTGCTCTTGTACAGCGTCGCCTGGCCGCCAACGTAGCCCATGCCCCAATACACCGTGCCCGGATTCGTGGGGTCCACGGCAATCGCGCTGATCGGCCCCCGGAAGGTCAACGGGGTGCCGGCCGGCGCCTCCGTCCAGGTGGGCTGCGCGCCGCTCACGGTGGCGTTGGTGGTGACGCTCAGGCTGCCGTCGAAGGCGCCGGTGTAGATCACGTCCGGCGAGCTCGGCGCCGCGGCGATGGCGGTCAGGTAGTCGGTGGTGGGACTCAGGTCCGGGCTGACACCGGGATGGGTGAGGGTGGGGCTGATCGCCTGCCAGCCGGTATCGACCGTGGCCGGGCAAGCCGGCCCGCGCCACACGCGCGAGGCGGCGAGGACCATGGTGCCGGGATCGGCCGGTGCCAGGAGGTAGGGCACATAAAAATCGGCCGGATCCGTGACCAGGGTGGCGTCCACCACCGGGTTGAAGGCGCCATTGGCGAAGCACTGCACCGAGACGCTGTAATTCTCGGTGAACAACTGCTGGGGTTTTTGCGGATTGATCGCGGTTTGGCCGCCGTCGCCGCCGAAGACCTCGGGCCAATCCAGGTTGCCCGGCGCGGCCAGCACGGTGCCGTTGTCCTGCGAGCCGCCCAGCAGGCGGCCGGCGGTCGCAGGGTCGGGCGTGACACTGTAGAACTGGATGGCGCCGATCGAGGCGTTCATGTCGGTCCAGTTCGTACCGGCATTGGCGGTGCTCCAGGCGCCGCCATCGTTGGCGATGATC
>JAKAOE010000136.1 GCA_021823305.1 Acidobacteriota bacterium | reverse complement strand
TTCGCCGGCACCAACGGCTTCCTCGACGACCTCGCGGTCGATCGCATCCGCGCCTTCGAGGCCTCGCTCTACAACTTCCTCGACACCGCCCACCCCGGCCTGCTCGCCGACCTGCAAAAGAAGAAGACGCTCGATGACGACCTCCGCGCCCGCCTGCCGCAGGTGCTCAAGGAGGCCAAGGCCCAGTTCCAAACCGAGGAGGCGGCGCGCGCCTAGCTTCGCCGCGCGCCTGAGGCATGCCCAACCTGCTCGACATCCGGCGGCGGATCCGCTCGGTCAAGAACACGCAGCAGATCACCCAGGCCATGAAAATGGTCTCGGCCGCCAAGCTGCGCCGCGCCCAGGAACAGGCGCTCGCCGCCCGCCCCTACGCGCGCCAGTTGCAGGCGCTGATGGCCGGGCTGGCGCCGCACCTCGATCCCCAGGTGCTCGCCGAAGCGCGCCTGGCGGGCGCCGACTGGGCGCTGAGCGAGCTGCTCGTCCGCCGCCCGGTGCGCCGCCGCCGTGTCCTCGCCATCACCACCGACAGCGGCCTGGTGGGCGCCTTCAACGCCAACGCGCTCAAGGCCTCGCTCGAGCTCGCCGCCGCGCCCGAGGGCGTGGAGTCGAGCTACGTCGCCGTCGGCCGCAAGGCGCGCGACTTCTTCCGCCGCCGCGGCCTGCCGCTGGCCGGCGAGCACCTCGGCCTTTTCGCCCGCCAGGTGAGCTATGAGGCCGCCCAGGCGATCGCCCGCGAGGCGATGCAGGCCTACGCCACCGCCGCGGTGGACGAGGTGGTGGTGGTCGGCAACGAGTTCAAGTCGGTGCTGCAGCAAGTGGTGGTCAGCCGGGTGCTGCTGCCGCTGCAGCTGCCCGCCGCCGGCGATGCCGCCGGCCGCGACTACATCTTCGAAACCCCGCCCGCCGAGCTGCTCGCCGCGCTGCTGCCGCGCGCGCTCGAAACCCAGATCTACCGCTCGTTGCTCGAGTCGCTCGCCAGCGAACATGCCGCCCGCATGAACGCCATGGAGGCCGCCACCAGCAACGCCGGCGAGTTGATCGACTACCTGACCCTCAACATGAACCGCGTCCGTCAGGCCGCCATCACCAAGGAGATCATCGAGGTCGTCAGCGGCGCCGCCGCCCTCGAGTAGGAATACGCATCATGGCCACCGTCACCCGCCCCGCTTCCCCAACCCTCGGCGAAGTCGTCGAGATCACCGGCCCGGTTGTCGTCTGCAGGTTTCCCGAGGACCGGCTGCCGCCCATCAACCAGGCGCTGCGCGTCACCTCCGAGGGGTTCGACACGCCGCAGCCGATCGACATCGTCGTCGAGGTGCAGCAGCAGCTGGGCGAGGGCCGCGTCAAGTGCATCGCCATGGAAGCCACCGACGGTCTGGTGCGCGGCATGCGCGCGCTGGATACCGGCGGCCCGATCGAGGTGCCGGTGGGCAACGCCTGCCTGGGCCGCGTGATGAACGTCATCGGCCAGCCGGTGGACAAGCTCGGCCCGATCCAGAGCGAAACCCGCTTCCCCATCCGCCGCCCCGCCCCCAGCCTCGAGCAGCAGTCCACCGAGCTGCAGATGTTCGAGACCGGCATCAAGGTGATTGACCTGCTCGAGCCCTACCTGCGCGGCGGCAAGATCGGCCTCTTCGGCGGCGCCGGCGTGGGCAAGACCGTCATCATCATGGAGCTGATCAACAACATCGCCACCAAGCACGGCGGCGTGTCGGTGTTCACCGGCGTGGGCGAGCGCACGCGCGAGGGCAACGACCTGTGGCTCGAGATGTCCGAGTCCGGCGTGATCGTGCCCGGCGACAGCGCCAAGAGCAAGGCCGCCCTGATCTACGGCCAGATGACCGAGCCGCCCGGCGCCCGCCTGCGCGTCGGCCTCACCGGCTTGACCGTGGCCGAATACTTCCGCGACGTCGAGCACCAGGACGTGCTGCTGTTCATCGACAATATCTTCCGCTTCACCCAGGCGGGCTCGGAGGTCTCGGCCCTGCTCGGACGCATGCCCTCCGCCGTCGGCTACCAGCCCAACCTGGCCACCGAGATGGGCGAGCTGGAGGAGCGCATCACCTCCACCAAGAGCGGCTCCATCACCTCGGTGCAGGCCATCTACGTCCCGGCCGACGACTACACCGATCCCGCCCCGGCCACCACCTTCGCCCACCTCGACGCCACCACCAACCTCAGCCGCGCCATCTCCGAGATGGGCATCTACCCGGCGGTGGATCCGCTCGCCTCCTCCTCCCGCATCCTCGATCCACGCATTCTCGGCAAGGAGCACTACGAGGTCGCCCAGACGGTGAAGCGCGTGCTGCAGAAGTACAAGGACCTGCAGGACATCATCGCCATCCTGGGCATCGAGGAACTGAGCGAGGAGGACCGCCTTACCGTCAACCGCGCCCGCCGGGTGCAGCAGTTCCTCTCCCAGCCCTTCTTCGTCGCCGAGCAGTTCACCGGCTTCGAGGGCAGGTACGTCAAGCTGGCCGACACCATCGCCGGCTTCAAGAAGATCGTCAACGGCGAAATGGATGAGGTCCCCGAGCAGGCCTTCTACATGCAGGGCACGATCGAGGACGTCTACAAAAAGGCCGAGGAGCTGAAGAAGTAGCCGTGCCCACCCCCGTCATCGCGCTCGCCGTGGTCACGCCCCAGCGCCAAGTGCTCGAAACCGAGGCGCTGTGGGTCGAGATCCCCGCCACCAGCGGCCAGATGCGCGCCCTGCCCGAGCACGCGCCCACGCTGGGCGAGCTCGGCGCCGGCCGGGTGCGCTACGAGGCCGCCGGCGGCGGCGAACAGAGCTTCGAGGTCAGCGGCGGCTTCTTCGAGGTCCTCGCCGACAAAGTCACCCTCCTCGCCGACGCGGCGAGTTAAGCGGCCGCGGCGAGCCCCGCCGCTTACCCGGCGCGGTGATTGAGCTCGGCCAGCAGGGTGTTGGCTTGCGCCGGGCGCGCCACCTCGCCGTTCAGGATCTGTTGCGCGGTGGCGTTGCGGTACATCCACTGGTTGCTGTCGCGGTCCTGCTGGATCACGCCGCCCTTGATCATGATGCCGCCGAACAGGCCGCGGCTGCGCGAATAAGCCAGCATCTTGGCGCGCATGCGCAGGTCGGTGCGGGCGTCGGCGTCGCGCCCCACCGGCCCGGCGGTGACCGCCATGTCGCCGCCCAGCGAGACTCTGTCCCGCAGCAGCGACATCTCGCCCCGCTTGTTCATGATCAGCATCACCAGGTCGCTCTCCTCGGCGCCGATCTGCAGGCCGAAGCTGGCCCCGCCCAGGCTGACGAACAGCGGCGCCGACCACCCCGCCGGTTGCCCGTGGCCGGCCTCCAGCCGGCAGGTGACCACGCCCTTGCCCATCTCGCCGCCGAACCCGAAGCCTGCCTTTTTATATCCCGGCACGATCATCACGCACTGCGCGTGCTTGAGGATCACGTCGGGAATGCCGCCGTCGGGCGCATCCATGATCGCGTGGAAGGCCTCGGCCGAGCGCTGCAGCCGCAGCAGCGCCTTTTGCGCCAGCGCCCGCGGCGCCAGCCCGGCCGCCGCCAGCGCCAGCGCCGCGCCCCATCCCCAGCTCCGCCCGAACCCCCTCATGCTCTCTCCTCCCGCCGCCGCTTGGGTTGCCGGTTGCGCCGCCGGCGCGGGACTACTTGCTCTCCGGCGGCTTGTAGCCCATCAGGAAGAACGCCTGCGACACCCCGCCCACCGGGCAGGCCGCGGTCCAGCGCAGCGTCTGCCGGATCACCGGGTCCTGCTCCTCGCCGGTGTCGCACTCCACCGCGTGCGTCAGGCAGCGGAACGCGCCCGCGCCGTCGTGCACGATCTCGCAGCCGCAGCGCCGCACCAGCCCTTGGCGCGCGCGCTCGATCGCGGCGCGCAGATCGGTGTCGCTGGCGGTCTCCGGGTCGAAGCGCTCCAGCGCGGAATCGAAGTCCTCCAGCGTGAAGACCGCGCCCAACTCCGGCCCCGCCTGGAGCTCGCCGGGTGCGATAAAAAAGACGTCCAGCCCGACTTGGCCGGCCAGCCAGCGCACGCGTTCACGGCAAGCGCGTTCGGTCACCCGAGCACCTCTCCCAGCAGTATAGGGGATAATTGAAACGTGGAAGCGTCCGCGCCCAGCCCGGCCGAGGGCCTGGTTCAGATCGCCGCCGCCGCGCCTCGCGCCCCGCGCCCGGCGTGGCTGCGGGTCCGCGCTCCCGGGGGAGAAACCTTCCACCGCCTCCAGAGCCTCGCCCGCGGGCTGGAGCTGCACACCGTCTGCGAATCCGCCCGCTGCCCCAACATCGGCGAGTGCTGGAACCAGGGCACCGCCACGTTCATGATTCTGGGCGATGTCTGCACCCGGCGCTGCGGCTTCTGCGCCGTGCCCAAGGGCCGGCCGGCGCCGATCGATCAGGACGAACCCCGGCGCGTCGCCGCGGCGGTCGGGCGCCTGGGCCTGCGGCACGCGGTCATCACTTCGGTCAACCGTGACGACGACAACCTGGGCGGGGCGCGCATCTTCGCCCGTACCATCGCCGCCGTCCGCGAGCGCGCCCCGGAATGCGCGGTCGAGGTGCTGATTCCCGACTTCCGCGGCAGCGAGGCCGCGCTGCGCATCGTGGTCGAGGCCCGGCCCGATGTGCTTAACCACAACACCGAGACTGTCGCCGCGCTCTACCGCTTCGTCCGCCCCGGCGCCAGGTTCGAACGCTCGCTCGACCTGCTGCGCAACGTCAAGCGCATGGATCCCGCCATGCGCACCAAGAGCGGCCTCATGCTCGGCCTGGGCGAAACCGGCGAGCAGTTGCGCGAGGCGCTGGCCGCGCTCGCCGCCACCGGCTGCGACATCCTGACGTTGGGCCAGTACCTCCGCCCCTCGCGCGATCACCTGCCGGTGAAGCGCCTGTACACCCCGCAGGAATTCGCCGAACTGCGGCGCGAGGCGCTGGCCCTGGGCTTCGGCCACGTCGAGGCCGGGCCGCTGGTGCGCAGCTCCTACCACGCGCGCGACCAGGCCGCCGGAGTCGCCGCCGGACCGCTGCCCGCCCCCGCCGCCGGCTAGCGGCTCCGGGGCGCGCGCCCCCGCGTCCGGCATCTAACCCGCCAGGGTCGTCGTGCGTATCCTGCGTGGCATCGGCATCGCCGCGGCGGCGGTTGGCATCTCCTTCGCCGCCACCATCGTTCTCGTCTTCCTCCAGGCCGATCGCTCCATCACCCTGCTCGTCTACCTGCCCGGCATCGCCGTGGTCGAGGCGTTGTTCGGCTTCTGGGCCGGCGTGGCGGCGGTCTTTCTGAGCGTCGGCGGCAGCGCTTTCTACAGCATCTGGTTCCTGCCCCTCCAGATCCCCGCCGATCACCGCGGGTTCTACCGCACCTGGGAGGAGGAGATCATCCTCGTGGTGGTGGGCCTGTTCGTGGTGGCGCTGATGGAGGGCCGCCGGCGCAGCGGCGCCAGCGCCGCGCTCAGCGCCGGCAAGCTCGCCGCCATCCTGGAAAACTCCGCCGACGCGGTGTTCGTCTTCGACCGCCAGTTCCGCGTGGCGTCCATGAATCCCGCCGCCCACGCCCTGATGCAGCGGCCGGGCGAGACCCTGGTGGGCGAATCCGCCCTCAGCCTGCGCGAGCGCTTTCAGTTCGACGGCGAGGCCGGTGTCACCGGCGCGACCCTGGAGCAGGCGATGCGCACCGGCCAGCCGGTGCGCGCCCAGGGCAGCGTGCTCGACCTCAGCCACAACCGCCGCCTGCAGGTGCTCGTCACCCTCACCCCCTGGCGCGACCTGCGCGGCCGCCTGGCCGGCACCGTCGCCCTGGTCACCGACCTCACCGCCCTGACCGACCTGCGCCAGCACGCGGTCGAGGATGCCCGCCACCGCGCCGTGGCGCAGATGTTCTCCGGCCTCAGCCATGACTTA
>JAKAOE010000135.1 GCA_021823305.1 Acidobacteriota bacterium | reverse complement strand
CGGCTTCTCGTTCTTCTTCGCCGCTTCGTCGACAAAGGGGGTCCACGTCCCGTCGCACGCGTGTTTGTAGATGACGATGCCAGCGGTCTTGCTGATTACAGGGTCGATTCGGCTCGATACGCGTACCCCAAACGTGGCGTCGACGCCAACTATTTCCGAAACCATCGCGCGCTCGAATTTCGCGCCCAAGCCGCCTTTGGGGCCGGTGGAGTCCCACATTCCGAAGAGGAGGGCGGTCGGGCAGAGCTGGTAGATCGGGGTGGCGTTCCGTGGGCTGGCGTTATTGATCGGCTCGCCGACGCTGGACACGCGGAAGGGGACGAGTTTGCCGTCTTTCTCTTTGAACTCGCTGTCGCGGAGGATGGCGTCCACGAGGCGGTGGGGGGCCTGGAGACTGGTGATGCGGCCGATGTCTTCGATGAGCTTGCCATCCTTGAACGCCTGGGACTTGAACGCCTGGGAAAAGTCGACCTCGACGATCGGGAGGGAGATGAGGCCGGCGTCCGCGGCATCCTGGAGCGCTTGCTCCATGCGGTTGGCCTGGCTTTGGACGCTGTCGAGGAGGACGCAGGTGACCGGATCGGGGCGGCCTGGGATGCGGCGTTGTTCGATGGCGTAGACGGCGCCCGCGAAGGTCGGCGGGAATACTTTGTCGCCCGGTCCTCCGGCGGGTTGGAGTTTGCGCCGGTAGCGGAAGGCGGCGGCGGTGCCGGCGACGGCGTCCTGAAGGATCTTCAGCGTAAGTGGTTGGACTTCTGGTGAGGTGGCGGGTGTGCTCATGGTTGGATTTCTCCGAGCGGGTGCCAGTGTCCGGCACTCCGGAGATTATACCTCATTCGGTCAAGCTATTCCGTCGGGGCTTGAGCGGGTGCGTTTGGGGTGTTGTGCACCTGCTCCGTCCGTGCATAAGCTGCAATGAGGCCGCCACCCTTCAGAGCAGCGGAAATCACCCGTTTGGGCCCCGGCGGTGCCTTCCGGTCCGGCGCTGGTGCTCGCCCCACATTTTGCGGTGTTCGCGGAGGAGTTGCGCGATCCCGGCTGCCAGTGACAGCACTGCGGCTACTGCGAGACTTGCGAATACCGAGTGCCAGAACACGAGTGGGTGGATGCCGGACCGAAGCTGAGGTTTGCTCCTCTCCCGGACCTACTCCTTCTATCCATAAGAAGGGCGGAGCTCTATTCGGTTTGACGGTCGGGCGGGGCCGGTTGGTGGTGCGGCTCTTGCCGACTGGGCTCTGCTCGTACCCTTGGCTGGGACGCGGTTGGCGAGGTTGGCGGCGTAGGTAAGGGCGGCGTAGATGTCGGCGCGCTTCAGGGAGGGGTGCGTCGAAGAGTTCCTCGACGGTGTCGCCTGCGGCCAGCATGCCGACGATTTGGGAAACGGGTAGGCGTGTACCGGCGATGCGGGGTTTGCCGTGGCAGATGTCGGATTGGATTTGATGCGGCTCTTCGGGAAGTGGCGATCTCCTTGCGAGGTTGGAATATCGGTGGCGCTGTCGTGGCTGCCCGGCGCGCGCCGGAACGCGCCGCATGGCGGGTTGGCGGCGTGGAACTCGGAGGGCCGGGCGCGCGAGGAGACTTGCCACTGGGCGGCTCAGCGGTTCAGGGCGGGGCTCGAGTGGATCCTTTGGCCGACGGGGGTGCAGGGGCGCGGGCTCGGCAAGGTTTCCGGAAGGTGTGCACGGGTCGTTTAGGCTGAGAGGCATGGTCTGCTATACGATCAGTGTCCGGGAGGCACGCCAAAATCTGCGCCGTTGGCTGGATCGCGCCCGTGCGGGGGCCGAAGTCCTGATCGAGCGGCGGGGGCGGGTCGTGGCGCGGCTGGTCGCTCCCGATGGCGTAAGACGGCGGCCGCGCGACCTGGCGGCGTTTCGAGCCTCGATCAAGATCAGGGGCCGGGCGATGAGCCAGGAGGTCATACGCGCACGCCGGCGGGAGCGGTTCTGACCTAGAGCGATGCGAGCGTGCTGCTCGCCTGCTTCTTGCCATGGCCATGGCCGCGGGCGCATCCGTGCTTACCGCGGATCGGGAGCAAGCGGCAGCGGCGCGCGACCTGGGCCTGTCGCTGGCGGCACCGGCGCCGCGGTAGCGGCTGGGAGTGGCCCGCCACTTTGTTTTGCCGCGGTCAAGGCCGGGTTGGAGGGGTGTGGCCGGGGCGCTGGACGCGGCGGGCGATGGGTTCGGGGAGGCGCAGGAAATGCTTTGCGTTCCAGGTGAATAGAACCTGTCTCATAATGCCCTGCGAACGGCCAACTGGGGATTGCGTGCGGCTTTTCTTGGTGAAAAGCCGCAGGTCCGCGGCGGGCAGGGCTCGGCGCACCAATTATGAGACAGGTTCTAGGGTTTCGGCTTTGGCCTTGAGCGCGCAGCGGCCGATGACGGCGTCGTAGACGGCGCCGCCGGCGAGGTTCATCGCGGCGGCGGCGCGAATGGTTTCGAGGTATTCGGCCGGGTCGAGGGCGATCGGCGTCAGACGTTGGCGAACGTCGTCGAGGAAAAGTAGCGCGGTGTCTCCTGCCACGCGTTGCCTGGGCGGCATGCCGGTCAGGGTGGAGTAGACCTCGGCGAAGCTGTGCGCAGCAAAGCAGGCCTGCCCCTTTTCGAAGCGGAGGAGCAGATCCAGGCTATCGGAATGGTGCGGGTGGTCGGCGTAGAAAGCGGGGACGAGGACCGACGTGTCGAGGAGCGCCTTCATGACTCGCCGAGCGCTTGGCTCGCCCGCTGGTTGCGGATGCGCTGGATGACTTCGTCCGTTTCTTCGACGGTGAGCGGTTCGCCGGTGCGGTAGACCCAGACACCGCGTTCTTTTTGCAGTGCCGGCGCCGCGCGCCTGGGCCGCAGCGTCATTGCCTCGCCCTCAACGGAGACGTCGAGGGTGTCGCCGGGCGAAAGATGCAACTCGTCGCGTAGGGGCTTCGGCAGGACAACGCGGCCAGCCTTGTCGAGCGTGACGCTTGCAGGCATATTGCCATTATTGTGTGGTAATTGCCATTTGGCAGTTGGACTGCGCAGCGTTGGCCTTCCTTCGCCAGCGTCTACGAGCCGGGCGGGGCGATGCGCGGCGTGCTGCGTCGTCGTCCCGCCCGGGCTTTGAATGCGCCAGGGCGGGCTCGGCCGGGGAGGTGGAATTCGCGCCCGCGCTGTCCACGAAAGTTCGCGCTCGCCAGCTCACGGCGGCCGCGCTCGCGGTCGGGTTGTCGCTGACGCCGCCCGCGCGCCGCTAGCATTTGTGAAAAGGCGGGGGCTCGTGGCGGGGGAGAACGCGCGGCGCGCCTAAGCAGCGCCGGGCCCCGGGCGCTGCTTGCTGGAGTAGGGAGCGCGCGGTAGCATACCCGCATGACCTTCACCGTGACCATCGTCCGTGACGAGACTGGCGCTTGGGTCGCGGAGTGCCCGGCCATCCCCGGTTGCGTGAGTCAGGGCTCGACCAAGGCCGAAGCACTCAAGAGCATCCGCGAGGCGATTGGGCTTTGCCTCGAAGTGCGAGCCGAACGCGGGCTGCCCTTGACCATCGAGACCAGGCAGGTTGAGGTCGCGGTCTGAACTCGAGCCTGCGTAAGCGCGGGAGCGGCGTGCGGGGACTGGGGATCTTCAGTGTGGTGCGTCCTAGAGGTCGGTGGGGCGGAGGCCGGTGTGCTTGGCGATGCGGCTTAGTATCTTTGGCCCGAGCTCGTCGCCGTCGTGGAAGGCGAATTCGTAGTCCGGCCAACCGCTGCGTGCCAGGAGCTTGTGGGAGCCGCTCTGCCGTTTTATGCTCCAGCCGATGCGCTGGAGGGCGGCGAGCACGCGTCGCGATTTAGTCGCCGGCCAGTTGCTCACGCAGCACCTGAAAGGTGACGCTCAGGGCCGAGGGCGGGAGCTCCGCGTGCTTGATGCGGTCGGCGATGACCTCGATGGCCAGCCTTTCCGTGTTGCTGATCGCTTCTTCGCGCGTCCCGCCGTAGCTCATGACGCCAGGGAGTTCGAGCGCCTCGGCGATCCAGCGGCCGTCGTCCTCGCGGTCGACTTCGATGGAAAGGTGCACGGGGCCAGTATAGACCGGGGGCGGAGATCTCGCCGCCCGCGGGGGCTTTACTTTTCGGCGCGCTATTTTTACCCGGTTCCGGGGGTGCGGGCCGGCCGCGGCGGGCGGCTTATCGCGGCTATTGCGGCATCTGTGCTGAGGATGGCCAAAAAGGGTGGTGGAGAGAAGCGGGCGGCGGTGGGCGTGGTGCCGTTCAGGGGCGGCGCGGAGCCGTCTTACGCCGAGGCCGCGGAGGGCAGGCCGGCGGCGGAGGAGGCGACGGCGGCGAAGCCGAAGGGGAAGGCGCGCGTGGTGCCGATTGGCCGCAGCTTCGCCGGCGCCACGGCGCGGCCCGCGGCGCGGCGGGGGAAAGTGGAAACGGCGGGCGAGGCGGCGGCCGAGGCGAAGACGCAGACGCGGGCGCAGCGGCGGGCGCCGGGTTACCGGCCGGCGGCGAAGCTGGCGGGCAAGGTCGCGCTGCTCAGCGGCGACGGCGGCGGCGCGCGCGCGGTGGCGCGGCTGTTCGCGCGCGAGGGGGCGGATGCAGCGCTGGTGTATGCACCGGGCGAGCTGAGCGGGGCCGAGGAGGTGCGGCGCGACATCGAGGCCGCCGGGCAGCACGCGCTGCTGCTGCCGGGCGATGTGCGCGAGCCGGACTTCTGCCGGCAGGCGGTGGAGCGGGCGGTGGCGGAGTACGGGCAGCTGGACGTGCTGGTGCACGCGGCGCGGCACGCGGCGCAGGGGCGGGCGCTCGAGGAGTTGCGCTACGAGGACTGGGACCGCGCGTTCAAGAGCAGCGTGCATAGCCTGTTTCTGATGGCGCAGGCGGCGGCGCCGCGGATGGCGCGGGGCGGGGCCATCATCGCCGTCGGGATGGCCGAGGGGCTGGGCGGCGAGGCGGCGCCGCTGGACTACGCCGCCACGCAGGGGGCGATGCATGCGTTCACGCGGGCGCTGGCGCAGCAGTTGCGGGAGCGCGGGATTCGCGTCAACGGGGTGATCGGGATCGGGGCCAAGCCGGAGGAGGCGGCGCCGGCGTGCGTGTTTTTCGCCAGTGCGGACGCGGGGCACATTAGCGGGGAGACGATCGCGTTGGGGTAGGGCTTGCCGTTGCCGATCGTCAGCTTGCGGTCTTTTCCTCGCGTTCGATGCCTTGGTGGATGAGCATCTTGATATAGGTTTGGTAACGCAGACCCTTCCTGGCGGCTAGCGTACGGGCGCGGCGGATGTCGGCGTTCGGCAGCCGGATCGTCGTCTGCGTGGACGGGGCCGAATGGCGGAGCAACGATCCGCGTGTTACCGCACCTGCCTGGTGGGCGCGCCGCAGAAAGTCGTCCACTTCGGATTTGTGCGTGTCCCACCAATCCGCCTCCTCCCGCTCGGAGGCGAATGCGGGCAGATTGATGGGGTGGCACGGCCACCCCTGACTTGGGACGCCCTCCCGTTGGTCGGGCTGTGGCCGAGCTTCGATCCCCGGCAACGGACGCCCGCTGGCGCTCAGGGCGTCTCCAAGTTGCCGCGCAATGCTCTTGGCCGCTTTGCGGTTCATTTTTTCTCTCCCGCAGTGAATTTCGCGTACAACACCCGCATATTTCGGCGAGCGGGGAACGCGGTGATTGGCCGAATCGCATCGCCCCGCAACGTTGCGACCACGAATAGCATGCGGCCCGCTCGCGTTGGCCCGACAAAGGCGAAGTGGCACGGCCACCCCTGACTTGGGACGCCCTCCCGTTGGTCGGGCTGTGGCCGAGCTTCGATCCCCGGCAACGGACGCCCGCTGGCGCTCAGGGCGTCTCCAAGTTGCCGCGCCCGGTGTTCACCGCTCCGGGCGTGTGCGGGGTACTCCCGTGGTGTAGCTACAATGTATTCTGCGCTGTTGCGCGCACGCCGGCAAGCCCCGGCGGCGGCGACCAGCGCCGGGGCGGAGCCGCGATGACGCCCGACAGGGTTGGTTTAG